>JBDTNA010000028.1:0-15960 GCA_039933985.1 Gemmatimonadales bacterium
CCGGCGCGACTGCGAAACCCAGTGCTACGACCGGCATGAAACCAGCCTGGACGACTCGTCCACCGATTCCGAATCCTGCCTGCGCGGCTGCGCCGAATGGCCGCGTGATCCAGTACACGAAGGCGAGATAGAAGGCAGTCATCGCGAACTCGAAACCGGTGGGAAGTCCGATCGCCAGCATTCTCTTCCACGTTGCGAGCTGCGGTTTCCAGTCAGCGATGACGAAGTGGAGATATGCATCCTTCGAGATGAAGTACGTCGCGAGCCAGACGATACCGACCACGATCGCGATCAGCGAGGAAATCGCCGCACCGGCCACACCAAATGCGCGCCCCGTCCCCCATCCGAAGATGAGAAACGGGGCGAGGACCATGTTGATGACCACGGTCGTAGTCGAGACGATCATCCCCGGCTTGAAATTTCCAACGGCTCTGAGCGCTGACCCCATCGCGACGAGTGCGAACTGAAGGGCCATCGCCGGAATGAACCAAAGCAGGTATTGGTTAGCCTGCGCAGCTGTCGAAGCATCCGCTGCCATCGCGTTCGAATACGAGTCCTTGATCGCGAGACCAACGATCAGAAATAGAATTCCGGTAAGCATGGCGAGCACCTGCGACTGATTGAACAGCATCAGCGCCTGCTCATGCTCCTTTCGGCCGACAGCGTGCGAAACGACTGTCGTCGTTCCGACCCCCAGCATTTGGGTGAGGGCGAGCACGATGAACGTGAGATTTCCGGCTATTCCGACGGCAGCGATGGAATCGGTGCCGAGTCGCCCGACCCAGTAGAGGTCGATGAGGAAATAGAGGGTCTGAAAGACCATCGTCACGAGCATGAAGCTCGTGGTCTTCAGGAGATGCCGGGTTACCGGGCCGGTCGTGAGGTCTTGCATCCCTCCAGATAGCCAGAAATGACGCCGGCTGGCAAGTCCACTAGTGCCAAGAGCACGAAAGGTGCACATAATTAGACCTCCGGCAGCGTAATGCGAATGCCTTCGCGGAGGTGCCTGTGAAACAGGTCCCCGATACACCGCACGCAGTAGTTCTCCGAACCGATTTCTCGAACGCCGACGCGTGGGAAACGATTCGATCGGAGATTCAACAGCCCGTCGACGGATTTCTCGCCAACGTGGACTTCATCGACGACGGCGAATTCGCATGGGTGAGCAAAGAACAGCTTCTGCATCTCATTCCCGGCAAGACCGGGCACACCTTCATTGTCGTCGCCGACGAGACCGCGATTGTCGAGCCTGAACATCCACTTCTCGTCGTCGATCTATACACAGAGCCCGGACGAGAATTTCGCGCGCTGCCAAAGGAGATTCAGGCGATTGAAAACAATCTCTCGATCGGCAACATGGACTTCAGCGAATTCGCCGACCATGTGGACGGGAAGGGTGTGTTTCGCGGGTTCCCTGCAGACTAGCCTTTCCATAGTCGCAGGAGGAGCACCGTGAGATTGAGCGGGAAGCGAATCGCAATCCTCATCGCCGACGGCGTCGAGGACCTGGAGTTTTACGTCCCGCTCATGCGGCTTCAGGAAGAAGGCGCGGAGATGCTTGCGGCGGCCGTCGACCTCGAGACGGTTCGCGGCAAGCACGGTCTGGAGATCACGCCCGACACGCGAATCAATTCGCTCATGTGCGAGGACTTGTTCGCGCTGATCATTCCCGGCGGATGGGCTCCTGACAAGCTGCGCCGCAACTCCTCAGTCAAAGCTCTGACAAAAGAGATGAACGACGAGGGGAAGATTATCGGGATCATCTGTCACGGTGGGCTGGTAGCGATCTCCGCTGGTATTGTGCGAGGGCGAAAGGCCACCGGATCACTAGGGATCAAGGACGATCTCGTGAACGCGGGCGCTGAATGGGTGAACGAAGCCGCATTCCGCGACGGCAATCTCGTATGGGGTCGCATCGTTGCCGACATTCCTGATTTCTGCCGTGAGCTCGTCGCTGCTCTCGTTGAGAGCTCTCGCGCGTAGAAGTCGTGGAAAAACTTCTCTAGCCAATGAGTTTCGGCTAAGACCGCGCGCATCGACAAAATTGATACCAAGTTGGGACGACATTGTAGATTTTGAGGTCATTCCGATTATCTCATCGCAAGCGGCAGCAGTTGCGATCAGCTGAAACTCCAGTCACGACAGGAACATGAAGTCTACTCGACTCCGCGTTAGTTCAATTGTCGCAGCCGCCGTGGCTGTATTCGTGCCCGCCGATGACGCGCCTGCGCAAGAAGGCACGCGGCGCGACTCGACGAAGACCGCTACCGCGGTGCCGGCACCGGAATACCGCGCGAGCGGCATCAAGAGATTGTTTCTCGGCAGCGGCTGGCGCGATCTGTGGACGATGCCGATGCAGGCGCCGATGCTCAACCTCGACACGTACGCAGGCGGACTCAAATTCCAGGAGCGCGGCGGCGGCAAGCAGAGTCTGTCGATTCATTTCACCGAGCAAACCGGCTGGCGCGAACACCAGTTCAGATCGGTGAACAAGTTCCCGCTGATTCAGGCGATGCCGCCTGAGGTTCGCGGAACCTTGTCGGGCGACATTCTTCAGGACGAAGTCAATCACCTGCTGCCGGCGGCGCCTGCTCTGGTTCCTCCGCTGATGAAGGCGATCGGTGCACTCTATGTAGAGCCTGAGTTCTACGTGATGCCGAATGACCCGCGGCTCGGCGTCTATCGCGATACCTTCGCACTGATGCTCGGCACGATGGAGCTCAGCCCGCAGGAAGGGCCTGACGGTAAGCCAGGGTTTGCTGGATCCACCGAGATCCAGAACATGGACAAGTTTCTCGAAACTGTCATTGAAGGCCGCGTGCATCGATTTGACGAAAAGGAGATGTTCGGCATCAGGCTGGTGGACTTTCTCATCAACGACAACGATCGCGGTTACGACAATTCGCGGGCCGCGCGGTTTGGGGATTCGACCACGTTTTACAACTGGCGTCCAATACCTCGCGACCGGGATCGCGCCTTCACTAACGCCGACGGCTTGCTGGTGAAGTTTGTGATTCGGCCGGTGTATCCAAAGCTCATTGCATTTGGAGAGAAGTACGACCTGAACGGACTGCTATTTACGGGTCATGAGCTCGACCGCGCTCTTCTGCAGCGGATCACAAGAAGCGACGCCGTTGCGATCGCGCAAAAGATCAAGGCGGCGATAACAGATGATGTGATCGAGAACGTGATCGCGCAGCTTCCGAGAGTATGGCGCGAACAGAATGACGAAGATGAGAGACTCAGGGATATCCTGAAGATTCGCCGCGACAACATCCCCGGCGTCGCGATCGAGTTCTACAACTGGCTGGCTACTGAAGTCGATCTCAGCGCGACCAATCAGAACGATCGCGCTGTCATCGATCGAAATGCCGACGGCAGCGTCACGGTTACGATGACGGGGCGTGACGAGCGCGACGGAGCCGCGCCGTTCAGGCAGCGAACTTTTTTTCCGGGCGAGACGAACGAGGTTCGCGTCTTTCTATATGGTGGAAAGGACGTGGCAATCGTTCGAGGCGCGTCGAACGATCAGATCATCGTCCGGATCATCGGCGGAAAGGGAGACGACACTCTCACCGACTCGACTTCCGGAACCGGTGTTCGCTTCTATGACGAAGATGGCGACAACAAGTTCGTCACCGCAGGCAAGACCAAGGTGAGCGAGAACCCCTGGGCGCTGCCGAAGGAAGGCGCCGGCACCCGGTTCGATTCAGAGTGGCGTCCTGATTGGGGCCGCAACTTTGGATTTGGTCTCGCGTTCGATTTCGTGCATGGCGGTGGGCTTGTCGTCGGTGGAGGACCACGGTACAAGCAGAACGGTTTCCGTCGACTGCCGCACAAGATCGAAGCTCATGCGAACGCATTGATCGGAACCAGCAACGGGCTTCCCGGCATCGACGCAAAGTATGACTACCGCGCAGAGAACTCGCCGGTGGCGCTCGTCTTCAATGGGCGCGCAACGAAGTTCGAAGCATTCAGCTTTCGTGGATTCGGCAACGAATCGGCAAAGCTGACGACTGCGCGCGCGCGTGTGGATCAGGACCTTGTCTCCATCGAGCCCGTGTACGTCTACCAAATTGGATGGCGCAAACGGGTGGGAGTCGGTGCCGCATTGCTCATCGGAGATACAACGTCGGTGAAGCTGCGCGATCTCGTCGGAACAATCCAGGCAGGACCCGCCGTTTACTGGACTGACGTCAAGGCACCCGCCAATTCCCCTTACGCGAACCAGATTCCAGAGGGGCGTGACATCAAGGGCCGCGTCGGCGGCCGGATCGCCCTCGATCTCGACCAGACGTCTGGAGGCGGCATCCCGGATCGCGGCTTCACACTCGAGTCCGAGCTCACTGCTTATCCCGCGGTTTGGGACGTGAACAAGGCATTCGGAACAGCGTCAGCGACCGGTGCGGCGTACATACCGCTTCCGGGCGTTGGGACCCACGTCGCAATGAAGGCCGGTGGCGCAATTGCATCGTATGGTGTTCCGATTCTGCATGCACCCGCGATCGGAGGCCGTGAGACGCTTCGCGGTTATAGCTGGCGCAGGTTCACCGGAGAAAAAACCGCGTTCGGATCTGCGGAGCTTCGCGTGCCCGTCGGAACGCTGCCGTTGTTCATCCGCTGGAAGACGGGTGTGTTCGGATTGGCGGATGTTGGTCGAGTGTGGTTCGACGGGGAAAGCACCGGCGACTGGCATTCGTCATTTGGCGGCGGAGTGTTTCTCACCACGCTCGGACAGACCGTGAGCATTTCATACGCCCAGGGTAAGGAGGGCGGCGGGCTTTATTTCCAGAAAGGCATGTCCTTCTGAGCAAAGGACGAGAGCGGGCGAGAATTTTTGGCGCCGCGTTCGCCATGCGCCGCCATTCAAAGGCGGCGCGCCGGAAAATTGAAGAGTTCCAGAATCACAGGCTGCGCAGGCTCATTGCGCACGCATACGAGCGCGTTCCGTTCTATCGCGATCATTTCGACACACATGGTATTCGTCCCGACCACATTCGGACCGCAGCCGATCTCGCACGCATTCCGCCGGTCACGAAAGCGGAAATGCTTCGCGCCGATCTCTCGACCCTGTTCGCGAGAGGGACTGATCGCACGCGACTGAAGGAGCGACGCACGAGCGGCATGACCGGAGAGCCGTTTCGAATCTGGCGCACGCCGCGCGAAGAGCTTCTCTCCGGCATCCTCATCGCACGCGAGATGCGAACGCTCGGCGTCAGACCCCGCGATGTGATTGCGCAAATCAAGATGACTGGCGTGCCGATCGATCGACCTCCGCCGGCCCCCGCCGAGAGATTGATTGCGTCGCTCGGGCGAAGGGTCCTGCGCGGCCATCGTGTCGAGCGGCATGTCAAAGTGAACGCTGGATTGCCTGTCGAGGAGGTCATCGACGCGATCAAGATGGCGAGGCCAACGATTGTTGCCGGCTATGCCGGTGTTCTCGCTCACGTCGCCCGGAAAATCGCGACCAGCTGCGATGCCGGCTTGAGGCCGAGAATGGTGATCAGCGGAGCTGAGGTTTTGACAGAACGAATGCGTGAGCAAATCGCGAATGCGTTCGGCGCTCCCGTATACGACACGTATGGATGCCATGAGCTCGGCCGCATCGCCACCGAGTGTCGTGAGACAGGCGAGATGCACGTTTGCGACGACAGCGTGCTCGTCGAGATCGAAGGAGAAAACGGCCGCCCTGGGGAAGGTGAATCGGGATCGGTCATCGCTACAAGCCTGCATTCGTGGGCGATGCCGTTCATCCGGTATCAGCTCGGAGACGTGGCGGTGCGAGGCCGGGCGCAATGCGAGTGCGGGCTTCCTTTCTCGACGCTCTCGGAAATCAGCGGCCGGAAGTATGACTATTTTCGAGCGGCAGATGGAAGCGCGATCTCGCCGCATCTTATTCTCGACACGGTTCAGATGGATGCGCTGGGATGGATCGAGCGCTACCAGTTCATACAGGAAGTTAGCGGGCGCGTGTTGATGCCGATTGTGCCCGCGACGCCTCCCTCTGACGACCAACTAACGGAACTTGATGCCCGGATGAGAACCGCACTTGGGCCCGGACTGGAATTCGAGCATCGAATTGTGGACACGTTAGAATTCCAGCCGGGAGGCAAGACCAGAAGATTCAAATCGGAGGTCGAGTCGGATTACCACTGAGCCGCGAACATTGTAGTCTTCTGGAACAACCGATGCAGTTCAAATGCGTTCACAAAACCGGCTCGAGGGCCGGACTAACACAGGCGGGTGGATGGGCTCGAACTTTCAGATGGTCCTGAGAAGCTTTGGAATCATTTTCCTGGGTCTTGGAGTGACCTCGTCGATCATCGAGCTGCTCTCTCTGCGGTTTGGAACGGGACATCGCGAGGCGATACCTCTTGCCATTGGATCGCTTCTCATAGGCGCCGTGCTGTTTGGCGCCGGCACAATGCTGCGTCGTCGCGCGAACTAACAACTCGGTCTCGGGAGACCTAATGTCGACTTTGGAAACTTCACGCCGCTGCGATGAGATCATCGCAAAGCACAGCCTTCTACAACACCCTTTCTACCAGGCGTGGAATGATGGAACGCTGCCGGTTGCGGCGCTGACCGACTACGCGCGCGAGTACGGCGCGTTCATCGATACGATCTCGCATGGGTGGAGTGTTGTCGGCGAGCCGACGATCGCAAAGATCGAGGAAGAGCACGCCGATCTCTGGGACACGACATTCGCTTCCGGACTGGGCACTTCAGTGACGAGTCCGCAGATCGTTCAAGTTGCAGATCTCGTAGAAATCGCGCGCGAAATGTTCTCCGAGCGCGCGACAGCCCTCGGCGCGCTGTATGCTTTCGAAGCGCAGCAACCGGAGACTTCCCGCACGAAGCTCAAGGGTCTCAAAGATCATTACTCGCAGCTGCCCGAAACCTGCGGCGCGTACTTCGATGTTCATGAAGAGGACTATGATGAGCCGGCGCTGCTCGCGGCGGAGATCGATAGCCTGAACGATGCCGATCGTGAGAGAGCGATCACTGCCTGCGGACGGATGTCGCAGGGGCTGTACGACGCGTTGACGGGGATTCACGCGCAGTATTGCTAAGCCAAAACAACAACAAACCCAAGAGCTGACACGGAGGGACGGAGATACGGAGGGTGCACGGAAACAGCCTTTGTTTTTGATTGTTTGACCCGGTCTTTTCCGTGTACCTCCGTAACTCCGTCCCTCCGTGTCGGCTTTTTTCTTGATACTGGTGCCGGACTGGCCGCACCTGATCTACGCTCCCATTTTCAACGGGTGCAGAGAGACTTCTCGATCTCGGTTGACATCTCCGTCCCACCGGAACGCGTTTGGCCGGTGTTGAGCGACGTCGAGCGCTGGCACGAATGGACTGACTCCATCACCAGCGCCGAGAAACTCACCCCCGGCCCGCTCGCGGTCGGGATGAAAGTCAAAGTTCGCCAGCCTAAGCTCCCGTCCGCTCTCTGGACAGTCTCCGAGCTCCAGCCCGGACAAAGCTTCACGTGGATCAGCACTGCCCCCGGGATTCTCGTCACCGCAAAGCACTCGGTCGTCCGCGCCGGAAAGGGATCGCAGGCTTCACTCTCGATTCACTACGGCGGATTGCTCGGCGCCGGACTCGCGCGCCTCACCGGCGGCATCAACGATCGGTACATCGCGATGGAAGCCGCTGGACTCAAGCACCGGAGTGAGAATCCGGATACTGCGCGGGCGCGGATTTGATCGTTCACCTGATCGACGGAACGTACGAGCTGTTCCGTCACTTCTACGGAATTCGCCGCGGTGCAAAGACTGATCCGGCACTCGGCGCCGCGCTCGGCGTATTGCGCACAGTGGCGCAGATGCTCGAGCAGGGAGCGACTCACATTGGTGTCGCAACCGATCATGTGATCGAGTCGTTTCGCAATGATCTCTGGGCCGACTATAAAACCGGAGAAGGAATTGAGTGGGCGTTGAAGTCGCAGTTTCATCCGCTCGAGAACTCGCTGGTCGCAATGGGAGTTGTGACCTGGCCGATGGTCGAGCTCGAAGCGGACGACGCGCTTGCGTCTGCAGCGTGGCTTGCGGCAAAGGATAAGCGCGTGGAGAAAGTATCCATCTGGACACCGGATAAGGATCTCTCGCAGTGTGTCGTCGGTGATCGAGTCGTTCAGGTCGATCGAAAGAGCGGAGTGATTCGGAACGATCAGGCTGTGAAAGCAAAGTTCGGCGTCGCGCCGGAATTCATCGCGGACTATCTCGCGCTCGTGGGCGATTCAGCCGACGGCTATCCGGGAATAGCCGGCTGGGGGCCGAAGACGGCCGCAACACTGATCGAACGACACGGTCATATCGAGCAGTTTCCTGCCGAAGTTATCGGTGACAAGCGCGAGCGTGCGCTTCTGTTCAAGGATCTCGCGACACTCAGGACTGACGCCCCGTTGTTCACCAATATCGATGAGCTGCGATGGACCGGCCCCCTCGATGGTTTTGATGCGGTGGCCGAGAAGCTGGGTGATCCGCGTCTGGCGGAAAAGATCGAAGTTCTGAGAATGGCGCGGATGACATCAACATGAGAAAGGATCGTCTCGAAGCATTCAGCGATGGCGTGATCGCGATCATTATCACCATCATGGTACTCGAGCTCAGGCCGCCGCACGGAGCGGAGATTGAAGCGCTACGTCCGCTGCTGCCCGTGTTCGCCAGCTATGTGCTCAGCTTCGTGAACCTCGGGATCTACTGGAACAATCACCATCACATGCTCCACGCAAGTCATCGAGTGAATGGCGCAATTCTCTGGGCGAACATGCACCTGCTGTTCTGGCTGTCGCTGGTTCCATTCACGACTGCGTGGATGGGCGAGAACCACTATGAGGCGACGCCGACCGCGATTTACGGAGTCGTCCTGCTGATGGCCGCAATCGCGTATTACATCCTCCAGGGAAGAATCATCAAGCTCGAAGGGCCCGATTCGACTCTTGCAAGAGCAGTCGGGACCGACTGGAAAGGAAAGCTGTCCCCGGTGCTCTACGCCGTTGCGATTCCGTTATCATTTTTGAATCAGTGGGTTGCGCAAGCGCTTTATGTTCTCGTCGCAGTGATCTGGCTGGTTCCGGACAGTCGCATCGAGCGCGCGATGCCGTGAAACCAGCACCGAGGCGCATTCTTCTCGCAGACGCCGACGCCTTTTACGTCGCGGTGGCGCGGATGATCGATCCGGAAGGCGCGGGAAAGGAACCGCTGCTCATTGTAGGAGGATCGCGAGAGAGCAGAGGAGTCGTCTGCTCCGCCTCATGGGAAACCCGCAGCTACGGCGTGCGCTCGGCGATGCCGATCTCGAGAGCGCTCAGGTTGTGCCCTGATGCGATGTGCGTTCCGGTTCCGCGCAAAGCGTGCTCGACCAAGAGTCATGAGATTCGTGAAGTGCTGGAGCGATTCTCACCGATGGTCGAAGGGGCGAGTATCGATGAGTGGTATCTCGACCTCGGCGGAACCGAGGGTGTCTATCACAACGAGCACCTCGCGGTGACTGCGCACCGGATGCGTGACGCGGTCCGCAATGAAGCTGGATTGTCGATCTCGATCGGCGGCGGGACCAACAAACTCGTTGCAAAGCTCGCGGTCGAGCGAGCGAAGCCAAAACCAGGGACCGGGGCAAACGGCGTTCACATGGTAGAGCCGGGCGCCGAGGGGGAGTTTCTTCAAACGTTCACGCTTGCGGAGATTCCGCTCGTCGGCCCGAAATTCCAGGAGCGGCTCGCGAAGCTCGGAATGACGACGGTGCCTGACGTCCTTCAGCACAATCTTCCGACGCTTCGCACCTGGCTAGGCGAGCGTGAAGGCGAGTGGCTCTGGGATCGCGTGCACGGCGTAAGCGATTCGGAAGTTGAGACACATGGCGAAGCAAAGAGCATGAGCCGCGATGAAACGTTCGCGGTGGATCTGAAGGAAGACAAGGACATAGAGCGAGAGCTGCTCGCGCTGGTGACACGAGTCGCATTCGATCTACGGCGCGACGGACTCGCGGCGCGTACAGTCACCGTGCGGATTCGCGACATGGATTTCCGGACGCGATCGGCACGCAAGACATTGATCGAGCCTGTCGTGTCTGACCGTGTTTTATTGAAGGTCGCGCGCGAGCTTCTGGCCAAGCTTCGAAAAGCGCGGCGCGTTCCTGCCCGGCTTGTTGGTGTGGCGCTTTCATCGCTCGCGCAGGATCCGATGGCCGATCAGATCGTACTCTTCGCGGCGAAGGCAAGCGCATCTGACGAGACCGATCGCGATCGCGTCCTGTCGAGAGCGGTAGACAAGGTCCGCGAGAAATTCGGAGCGAAAGGAATTCTACCGGCCGCGCTCACTCGCGACACCGACTAGCCTGCCTAGGCGGCGGCGGAAATCTCCTGCTGCTCAACCGATTCCGGGCGAATCGGAATCTGGCGAAGCCTGACGGTAGCGAAGATCGCGGTTGCGAGCACGATGCCGGCGCTGATTGCGGCAACAAGTGCGAGCGATTGCGTGAACGCAACGCGCGCAAGACCAAGAAGCGCGTCGCCGCTATCGCCTCCGATCCGTTCTGCCACTCCGAGCGCACCGCCGAGCGAACCTCGTGCTGCATTCAGCGACTCGGCTGGAATGCCGGCGAGAGCATCAGCCGCCATGATGCGACGGTATGAAGCAGTGCCGACGCTCCCGAGAATCGCGAGACCTAGCGCGAGTCCGAGCTCGCAGCTCGTTTCCGAGATTGCCGATGCCGCACCCGCGCGATCAGGAGGAGCCACGCCCATGATCAGGTCGGTCGTCATCGTCAACGTTGGATTCAAGCCGGCTGAGATGATCACGAATCCCGTCACGACCAGTGCGAGGCCAGCTCCCGCGACTCCAGTCAACACGAGCATGCCAAGCGCTGCGATGACAAGACCTCCGCCGACAACGTATCCTGCGCGGACTCTTCGCCCGATTGCAGGGGTCAGAAATGATCCGATCATTCCTGCCGCAGTCGACGGAAGCAGCCAGAGCCCAGCCACAAGCGGCGACAAGCCAAGCACAAGCTGGAGATACTGAGCGACGAAGAAGTAGATGCCGGCCATGGCCACAAGTGAGACGAGCTGCGTGGTCACCGATGCGCTGAACGCCGGCACGGTAAACAGACGCAAGTCTATGAGCGGATGAGCAAGTTTCCGCTGACGCGCAACGAACACGACGCCGAGCGCGACGCCGGTAACGATTGCAGCTGCGGCGATCACGCTGAGCCCGTCCTGCGCGACCTGCTTGATGCCGTAGATAACGGAGAGGATTGCTACGAGTGAGAGGCCCGCGCTCGGAATGTCGAGACGCCCGTAATTGGGATCGCGAAACTCAGGAAGGAGAAATGGTCCGAGTGCGATCAGCATTGCCATCACGGGCACGTTGAGCAGAAATACCGATCCCCACCAGAAATGCTCGAGCATGAATCCGCCAAGCAGTGGGCCGATTGCTCCGCCGACCATGAAGCTGTTGAGCCACGACGCAATTGCGGTAGAGCGCTGCCGCGGATTGTGAAACATGTTCCTGATCAGCGCGAGCGTAGAAGGCATCAGCGTCGCGCCGGCGACGCCGAGCAGTGCACGTGTCGTGATCAACACTGCTGGAGTCGTCGAAAAAGCAGCAGCGACTGACGCCACGCCAAAAGCTGCGGCACCGATGAGAAGAAGCTTGCGGCGGCCGATTCTATCGCCGAGTGTTCCCATCGTGATGAGGGATCCGGCGCTCATGAATCCGTAGATGTCGACAATCCAAAGCAGCTGTGCGCTGCTTGGCTTCAGCTGCGCGCTCAGCGACGGCACGGCGAGATGGAGAACGGTGAGGTCCATCGAGAGCAGCATGCACGGAAGCGCGAGCACCGCGAGGCCAATCCACTCGCGCCGTCCGGCCATTGAATTCTCGAGGTTCTGTTCTTCCGCCATAATGCGAAAGGTAAGCGAGGCCGGGCCCTCGAGATGAGCGACGATGATCCGCGCCCGCTGTCAGGCAATCTCGAGGGCGATGAGTATCGATTCAAGTTTGCGCGCGCGCTGTTCGCGTTTCTCGTTTTGCCGGGGATGGTCGCCTTCGTTATTCCGCTCTGGATGGCTCCTCGGCATCCCGGAGCGGACAAGCTACACTGGCTAGGACTTCCGGTGCTGCTGACAGGAATCTTTGTCCTGCTGTGGTGCGTCCGCGATTTCTATGTAGCTGGAAAGGGAACCCTGGCGCCCTGGTCACCTCCCAGGAAACTCGTGACTGTCGGTCTTTACAGGCTGTCGCGAAATCCGATGTACATCGGTGTTTTGGCGATAGTCGCCGGATGGTCGTTGTGGTTCATGTCGCGCGGTTTGCTGATGTACGAGGCAATCCTTCTCATCGGTTTTCACCTGCGTGTGATTTCATTCGAAGAGCCGTGGGCTGCCCAGACTTTCGGTGATGAATGGAGTGCGTATAAGGCGAGAGTGCGGCGGTGGTTGTGAACAGAAGCATTGGTTCTAACTAGTGACGCGAGATTGTGCGAAGCGGATACTGATCAAGACCCAACCGCCAAGCTTGTAACGATGTAGAGCAGATGTGGCGAACGAGGAGCGGATAAACCAAAAAACAAGGATTTTGGGTTACAACAAAACGAAAATCAGGCGTGTTTGTTGTTAGAAACCCAAGTCACTTTCTTTATCCGCTCTATATCCGTTTTATCCGCTCTGTATCGTGTACAAGCTTGGCGGTTGGGTCTTGATCAGTATCCGCAAACTACTGTCGAACCGGATACGTCTCGATCTGCTCATACGGAATTTCCTGAAAGCGCGGCAGGCGCGCGGCCGAGATGATTGACTCGAGGCCTGCCCGCTCATGGAATTCCATTCCGTCCCGGTCAATGACGACCGCATTCGGACATGACGGAGCAAGTCGCCGGAACTCATCATCGATCAGCCGAAACCGGCGGACCATATTTTCGACCTGCTCGTGTGGTCTGTGACGCTGCTTGATATGCTTTTCAATCGTGTCACTGCTCGACGTCAGCACAATCGTTCTTTCGGGATTCCAGCGCTCCCCGATTCCGACCGCTTCGTGCAGCGCGGAATGGAATTCCTCAGGATATTCGACTATGTGCGCCTCGAGCGTGATCTGGGCGCCTTCGATGAAAATCACCCGATCGGGCTGATCGTGCTGCTCCGCATCGCGGTAGTTCGCATCATACAGCTCCCCGAAATACGCCGTCACGCCGACGGGATTGAGCCCGTCCTCGATGTCCTGAAGTACGCGCGGATCCCAGACGCCTTTTTCGCCTTCGCCGTATGAGCCGTGGTGATACAGGTCGCCCAGCTGCCGGACGAGCGTGCTCTTGCCGACTCCGGGTCCACCGACGATCGCTACGCGCATTTCAGTTGTTCCTTGGGCCTTGAGTTGATCAAACGAGCCTGACCCCTTTGATCGCCCCTCGATCACCCGCGTAAAGCTATCTGAAACGATGCGTCATATCTTTAGTGGATGCCATCCGGATCACCGCGGAAACGCCGCCGCCCTGGCGGGCCAGTCAGGAAACATTCGGAACACACGTCGCAGCCGACGTCGAGAAACGCGTACATGGAGACGCGAGAATGGCTGCTGAAAAAACACGGCCCCGTATGCGCCTACTGCGAGCGGAAGATCAAGCCTAGCCTCATTACGCTCGATCATGTGACGCCGAGGAAGGGGAAGACCGCGTATGATCGGCGTGACAACCTGGTTCTCGCATGCCCCGCTTGTAACATCGAGAAAGCCGACAAACCGTTTCTCGCGTTTCTGCTCGCAAAAAAATCCCGTGCAGCCGCGATTCTACGCTACGGTGAACACCTCAGCGGAATGCTTGTAAAGCTCGCGCAGGAGATCGCCGGTCCGGAAGCCACCGCACGCGCGAAGCGTTTGGCAGACCCAGACTACCCTTATCTCGATTGAGAGCAAACAGAAAATGATGCCAGTCGTCGCGTTGATCGTACTCATCGTGCTTGGATGGGCAGTGTTTTCATACAACAGGCTCGTTCGCCTGCGCAATCAGGTTCAGACCGCCTGGGCAGACATCGACGTACAGCTGAAACGGAGGCACGACCTCGTTCCACAGCTCGTCAGCGCCGTGCAAGGATATGCCGGTCACGAGCGTGGAGTGTTGACGGCAGTGACAGAGCTTCGCGCACAGGCAGTCGCGCTCACGAGCCCCGCTAAGCTTGGCCCCGTCGAGTCATCGCTGGAGAAATCCCTGACTCAGCTCTTCGCTCTTAAGGAAGCGTATCCTGATCTGAAAGCGAACGAGACCTTCCTTCAGCTTCAGCGCGATCTGGTTCAGGTCGAAGACAACGTTCAATACGCGAGGCGGTTCTACAACGGCGCCGTTCGTGACTTCAACACGTCTACTCAGCGGTTCCCTGACATGCTCATCGCGCATAGTGGCGGCTTTACCGAGCGCGAATTCTTCAGCGCCGATGAAGAAGACAGGCCGGCGGTCAAAGTAGACCTGCAATCATGAGACGAATTCTTCTTGCGGCCGTATTGATTTGCGCCGCGTCGCAGCTCGGCGCGCAGGAGCGCATCAAGTCCTACGATACGAAAGTCGACATTCGTGCAGACGGAAGCATTGACGTCACGGAGCGGATCGCCGTGCACGCCGAAGGGAGCCAGATTCGCCGCGGTATCTATCGCGATTTTCCGACGCGATACAAAGACCGGTTCGGCAATCAGGTCAAAGTCGATCTCCAGGTGCTCGGCGTCGAACGAAATGACCGGCAGGAACCGTGGTTCACCGAGAAGATGACGAACGGGATCCGCATCAATACAGGCAACGATGATTTTCTGCCTGTTCCGGCTGACTACACCTACACACTGAGATACAGAACCACTCGGCAGCTCGGATTCTTCAAGGATCATGATGAGCTGTACTGGAACGCGATCGGTACCGGATGGGTTTTCCCGATCGAGGCAGGGACAGTCGAAGTGCAGCTTCCAAAATCGGTTCCGTCCGCTCAGATGAGCGCGGAAGCTTACACCGGTCCCCAGGGAGCGCAGGGGAAAAACTACGTCGCCAATGTCGAGACTCCCGGCATTGCTCGTTATCAGCTGACAGCGCCGCTCAACAGCTACGAAGGGTTTACAACGGTTCTGTCGTTTCCAAAAGGAATTGTCGTTTCTCCAACCAGTGGTGACAAAGCTGGCTGGTTTTTCCGCGACAACCGCGGCGTGCTGGTGTCGCTCGTCGGCCTCATTGCGCTCATGTGGTATATGGTCAAGACGTGGAGAGCTGTCGGAAAGGATCCGGAGAAGGGAATCATCATCGCCCGCTACGAGCCGCGCGAAGGACAGACTCCCGCCGGACTGCGATTCATGCAGCAGATGGGCTACGACATGCGGTGCTTCACTGCTGATGTGCTCGCGCTCGCTGTTGGTGGCCAGCTGCGGATCAAGCAGGACGACGGATTCCTGAAGGACAAATGGAGTCTGCTCAAGGAAGACGTCGCTCCTCGATCGCTGTCTGAAAACGGACTCGGCCATTCAATTCCGCAGCGCAAGCTGCTGAGCGGACTTTTTCCTGGTGGAAAGGACTCGCTAGAGCTCAAGAACACGAACGCATCGATCGTTTCGAGCGCGCGATCCGGACATTCCGAAGCGCTCAAGACTGAGTTCCAGCCTCGCTACTTCAAGCTCAATGGAAAAAAAGTCGGCATCGCCCTGTTGATCGGTATCGTCACGATGTTCGCTTCATTCATAGTATCCGGTGGATATGCCATTCCGGTGATAATCGCAGTCGGGGTCGTGATGCTCATGTCGCTCATCATCTTCGGCCGCCTTGTTCGCGCGCCGACTCAAGAAGGGCGCGCGCTACTCGACGAGATAGAAGGGCTCAAGCTGTATATGAGCGTAGCGGAGAAGCAGGAGCTCGCCAGCATGCGCGGACCTGACGAACCGCCTCTCGATGCGAAGAGATACGAAGCGATGCTGCCCTACGCAGTAGCGCTCG
>JBDTNA010000029.1:0-15293 GCA_039933985.1 Gemmatimonadales bacterium
AGACCGACGAGCTGATGTTGGGCAGATTGTCGGTCCCGAAGGTGTTCGAACCCGACGCACGACCCGCCTCCCTACTTCCCTGTTTTCGCGAATGATCAGCGGATGGAGCGCTACTGTTCGCCAACGAAATGCCATCGCGCGCAAAAAGTGCGCTTTTTGTTGAAAAGGACTCGACAGGAAGGAGGTCCCGGTAAGAGTTTCGCCGGCTTCGCGGAGCAAGCCCGGGCATCCCCATGAAGACCCTTTGGCGGGCAGATCCGGGCGAGTGAGCATGCCGGCGAAAATCTTACCGGGACCGACGACCCAAAGAGAGAAAGCCGCTAAACGATAGCCCGAAAAGGAACGCGCCGGAAAAAACTATTCGTCGGGCGAAACCGGAAGCGGGACGGCCAGCATCTGCGACGCGGCCTGGTCCGCGAACCTCATCACCTTACCCGAGTAAGTGTAGCAGTTCGGCGTATTCGTCCCGCGCACGCAGCCATTGTAACGCTGCAGCGCCCTCGCCATGCTCGGCGAACGCTTCACGAGATCGGCCAGGATGCTCGTCCCGTAGCAGATGTTCGACTCGATGTCAGCGAGGTCGCGCGACGGGCAGGCCTTCCACTTCCCTGCATGGAACGGCATGACCTGCATCAATCCGCGCGCGCTCACGTTGCTACGCGCGACCGGATCGAGCTTCGCGTTTTCGGTAAGCAGAAGGCCAATCAGCAGCGCCGGATCGAGGTTCCGCTTTCCACCTTCAACGATGAGCGCCTGCGCGATACGGTTCGCGCGTACCGTGTCCTTGGTGTAACGGCGCAAGACACTGCTCACCCGGAATACCTGCTCCGTCACCGGAGGAGGAGCAAGGACGAACGATGCGGGAAGCTGCAGCAGATCCCCTGGCTTCACGTATTTTGGCTTCTGCTGGTTCAGCGTGTAGATCGTCCCTGCGACGAGCAGCGAGGCGGCCCCAACACCATGCAAAAGGGTGCGCGCGACTTTCTTCCAGGGCTTGAGCGGAGGACGCTCGGAGCCGCGGCGACGGACGTTCGTATATACGCTTCCTGCCGATTGCCGCCGATCGTCCAGAAAATCGCTTTCATTCTCCGGAAGATCAGACCTGGCGGGAGTCGTCATACTCATATGTACAGCACCCTTAGTGCCAGCGACAGGTATGGAGATTGCCCAAAGTGGATCGCAACTTTAGGAGCAGTATGAACCCGAACGAGCATAATGAAGGAATCTGAAGGACTGTACAGGTGGTTCCGGTTCATCAAGCGGACCCTCATCGGGCTGGTAGCGGTGACCGTCGGCATCATGATCTTCGGTTACGCAATCTTCATGAGACACGTAGACGCTCGAGGCGCCTGGAGATCTGCCGCCAGGGAGCTCAACGGCGGCATGCTGCATTACGGCGAACACGTCGAGAAATACGCAAAAGCCTTTCAGCGCAGAACCACCGACTACTACCGCGCCTCGAACGGACTTCTGGTTGCCACCAACGACAGGGTAATCTTCGTCGGAATA
The DNA here is from genome assembly GCA_039933985.1 of Gemmatimonadales bacterium. Classification (GTDB taxonomy): domain Bacteria; phylum Gemmatimonadota; class Gemmatimonadetes; order Gemmatimonadales; family Gemmatimonadaceae; genus UBA4720. Next base: position 1,510 of record JBDTNA010000029.1, read on the forward strand.
GCTCCCACTGACAAGCTTCAGAACGAGGATGCGCCCCAGACCATCCTCCAGTACGAGTTTCCCAACGACACCCTGCTCAACCTGAAAAAGGCCCGCCCCTACATGCTGAGCGCGCGCGGAGTGAGAGTCTCGCGCACCGGGTCGCTTACAGAGGTCTTCGCGTCCTCACGGGGCGATGAGGCGGCATTGGACAGCCTCATTGCACACGTCAATCGGCGTCTCGACGACCAGCGTGTCGAAGCAATCCGGGAGCGCCGCATTCGTGCCGCTGTCGCTGCGCTGGTCAATCAGCCGATCTATTACGTCGTGAAACGCGGAGATGCGATCTCGAGCATCGCGACCCGTTTTGACACGACACCGGAAATGATCAAGAAGTGGAACAACCTTCCGAACGACAAAGTTCGGATCGGCCAGCGACTGATCGTGAAAGCCGAAGGACCTCGCCCGAAGCCACCGCCGCCGGCAGTGCCCAGGCAACAGCGCCCGCCGCCGGCCCGCGGCCCCAGGATATCCTGACCTAGACCTGCAGTCGGTAGCCGGCCTTCCAGACGGTCAGGATGTGCTTCGGAGTAGACGGATCGTGCTCGAGCTTTCGTCGGAGCTCAGCGATGTGAATATCAACCGTCCTGGTCATCACTTCCGCCTGATGTCCCCAGACCTCTTTCAGCAGCTCGAGCCGCGACGCAACCGCACCGCGACGGCGAATCAGCGCCAGAAGCAGGTCGAACTCCTTCGGCGTCAAGGCGACATCGGCATCGGCGCGTTTCACCGAGCGCGCCAGCGTATTGATCGATACGTCGCCAAACTCTTCGACGGCCGAATCCCCATCACGTTTGTCACCCGCCTTCGCCCGGCGAAGAATCGCCTGCACACGCGCCAACAGCTCTGAAAGACTGAATGGCTTCGTGACGTAGTCGTCCGCGCCTAACCGGAATCCGAAAACCTTGTCGGCCTCTTCACCACGTGCGGTAAGAATGAGAACCGGAACGTTCTTGCCCTCCGAACGCAGCTTCTTGAGGATGCTGTAGCCGTCCATTCCCGGCAGCATCAGATCGAGCACTACGAGATCCGGATTCCCCGACCGCGCAAGCTCGAGTCCGCGAATTCCATCTTCCGCCGCCTCGACATCGTAACCTTCCGACTCGAGACTGCGAGTGAGACCGAATGCCAGATTAGCATTGTCCTCGACGACGAGCACCTTCGTCATGCGCCGACCCCCGCTGATTGTCGCTGCATTGCTCCGGCCGGGCCTTCCACGCGAACCTTCTCACGCGGGAACTCGACCACGAATCGCGCACCTCCGCCTGCGGCATCCTCGACTCGCGCGCTGCCTTCATGCAGCCGCACGAGCTCACGAACGATCGACAGTCCGATTCCGCTTCCACCGGCCGCGGATTCAGTCTCTCGCGAAAGTCTTACGTACGGATCCCAGATCTTCTCGCGATCATTCTTTGGAACGCCCGGCCCCTTGTCTTCCACCGTAATGACAACACGGTCAAAGGTGCCGGAAAGTGTCACGTTCACTGTCTGCCCAAGGGGACCGTATTTCACGGCGTTGTCGAGAAGATTGAGAACTATCTGTCTCAAGCCTCTCGGATCGACGCGAGCGACCAGGCCCGGCTCGATGGTCGATCGAACCTTCGCACGCCGCACGCGTGCGAGCGGCGCGAATGCATCGATGGCGGCCTCCATCTCGCGATCCATTGCCAGCGGCTCTACGATCACGGTGCTCCGACCATGTTCCGAGCGGGCGAAAGCAAGAACGTTCTCGACGAGATACGTGAGACGCTGCGCCTCTTCGTCGATGATGCTGAAGGATCGCTCGCGCTCCTGATCCGAGCGGAGCTGGCCATTGCGCAGAAGCTCAGCGAACAAACGGATCTGCGCGAGCGGAGTCCTCAGCTCGTGCGACACTCCCGATACGAAATCAACGCGCAGCTGTGCGAGCTGCTGCTGCCGCCTCAGCTGAATCACCGCCGCGACAACGAGTCCCACTGTCAGCGCGAACAATCCAATCAGCATCGGAAGACGTGACCGCGGCAATCCACCGACGACAAGCTGTGACGCGATGTCGGGACGCAGCGTTACTCCGAGCCGCATCCGGCCAAATCTTTCGTCGAGCGTGTCGACTACGGTCGGTTCATCAGGGAACTTCGTGTTAGTCGATCGATACACCGTCGCCGACATCGGAGCCCACGCTTTTACTGCAAGCACCGAATCGCGCGGCACGCCGTGCAGAAGCGATGGGGGCAGAAGCGGCGTTCTCGCCAGAACCGAATCAACCAGTGGCTGAACGAACGCACGCGCATCGGTTTCGAAGCCATATGACACCAGCAGTCGTCCGTCGTAGTCTCGCGACAGAACGAAACAGACGACACGCAAGCGTCCGTCGATGCTGTCAATGCTCGCAACGTATGAGTCGTTGCTGACGATGATTCCGAGCTGTCGCGCTGGATTTCTGTCCGCCGAACCGAACGCTTGCGTGCGAATCGGCGGAGTGCCGACACGCATCGGTGAGTGCAATACAGTATCACGCACCCATTTCAACACTGCCGGCGAAGGCTTCTGGCCGGCAATGGTCACCGAGCTGTCACGCCAGTTCAGCCGGAAGAAGAAACGAACGCCCTTAAGGAACTTGGCCGGAGCCGGCGGCTGGAGTGACGCGGCCATGAATTCTTCCGGCGACGGCCACGCTTCAGGCTTCGCCGGATCGACTCGTGTCAGCGGCACGATGAACGTCGAGATCATCGCGCTCAACAATTCCTGGCTTGCCTGTTGATTCAGCTGCCACGCTGCAAATCGCGCGTAGTCGGTCAACGCACGCTCGGCCGCCGCACGATGTGATCTCTCCGCATCGAGGGCCTGCCAGCCAAGTACTCCGGTGATGACGAGGGCGAGTGCGAGAAGGGCGACGAGCAGGATCGAGCGAGGCCTTCGCCTGGCAGTGATTCGCTGCATCAGCCTCGCTCCTCCCTTCCCGGACTCACTATCGAATCTTGTTGCCGTCGTTGTCCCACACCTCGACCGTGCCGAGGTTGAGCGCGCGCACTGGCGCCTCGATTGTCTTGAGATCGCCAACCGCGACGATCGTGAGACCGTTCGGCTTGAGCAGCGCTGCGCCCGCGCGCGAAATGTCCTCGGGCTTCACGGCGGCGAGTCGCTCGCGATACGTGTTGTAGTAATCGAGCGGCAGGCCATAAACGACGACGTCGTTCAAGCGTCCCATCAAGCCCTGAATCGTCTGGACAGACGAAGGAAAGCTCGCGACCACGTTGGTCAGCTGATCGGCGAGTTCCACAGAAGGAACTGGCTCGGTCGCAAGACGGCGGAACTCTCTCACCGATTCAGCAAGCGCAGAATCGGTCGCGTTGCTGCGAATTGACGAGTTGATGAAGAACGAGCCGACGCCCTTGAGGGGGTTGAACTGCGCGAACGCGCCGTACGTCCAGCCCTTCTTCTCGCGAAGCAGCATGTTGATACGCGAGCTGAAGCCGCCGCCGAGAACGCGTCCTGCGGCCGTCATCGGAAGAAGCTCAGGCGTCTCGTAACCTGCGGTCGAATGACCGACGAGAATCGCCGACTGAACCGAACCCGGACGATCGACGAGAATCACTCTGTTCTCGCTGCTCGCCAGCCCCTTCCCGACAAAGGGCGTGAGTGAAGGACCGGGTGTATTCCACTTTCCAACCGCCTTCTCGGCAGCAACGCGCGCGCTCTCAACCGTCAGGTCGCCGATGAGGACGAGGGTCGTGTTCTTCGGCGAGTACATGGCCTTGTGCCAGTTCACGACATCATCGCGAGTGAGCTTGGTGAGCGACGCGGTCGTACCGCCTGAAAGACGCGAATACGCAGTCCCAGGGTCGTAGATCGCCTTGTAGAAGATCTTCGACGCAATTCCATTCACTGTCGACTGACCCTGCTGATACGCCGCGATGGCGCTGGTCCGCATCCGGTCGAATTCGACCGGACTCAGGGTCGGGTTCGTGAGCGCTGTCGCACCGATGGTGAGAGCTTCGGTAAAAACGTTGGGAAGTGCCGTGACCGTCACGAACGCTGATCCGTTGTTTGCGCTCGTCCCGAACTGCGCGCCAAGATCCGCCATCTTCTCGGCCATCTGCGCGCTGGTGAGTCCTGCCGCGCCTTCGGAAAGAAGGTCGGCGGTGAGGTATGCGAGCCCGTTCTTGTCGGCCGGCTCGCGCACCGCGCCGGCATCGACTACGAAACGTGCTGTTACAATCGGGAGCGAGTGACGCTCGACGAGCAGCACACGCATTCCATTCTCGAGCGTGAACGTCTGCACTGCCGGAAGCACGTACGGACGAAGCGCACCGGCAGCGGGCGGCTTTGTTCCAGCGGCCGGCTGCGCGTTGACGTCGCCGCCGCCCGGAATCAGGGCGGAGACAACAATGAATAGGGCGAGTAGACGGCGCTTCACTTTGCACCTCCTGCGGCTGGCTTCGGAGCCGGCGTGTAGACGAGGCGAACGCGATTCGTCGGGACCAGGCGCGAGGATACAAGAGCGCGCAGCTGTGGCAGCGAGACCTTGTCGTAGTCGTCGAGTATTGTGTTCACGTGATTCGGATTCTTGTAGTAGGTGTAGCCTTCGGCGAGCTGATCAGCGAGTCCGCCGAAGCCACCGGTTGTCTGAAGTCCGTTGACGAACTGAAAGCGCTGCGCGACGCGCGCGCGGTCGAGCGTCTTCTGGTCGATGAACGATGAAGCCTTGTCGAGCTCGGCAATGAGCGCAGACTCGATTGCAGCCGCGTCACTGCCCGGCTTGCCGGTAGCGATGAAGAGCATCATGTCAGCGCCGTCGATCAATCCAAGATTGAAGCTCTGCACTGCGACGGCGATCTGCTTGTCTCTCACGAGTGCCTTGTAGAGCGGACTCGCACTGCTTCCGGCGAGCATGCTGGTAAGCAGAGTGACCGCTGCTCCGTCCTTCGACCTGGCCGCGGGCACGCGATAAGCGACGAAGACCTGCGGTGCCGCAGCGAGAGGATCCTGAACTGCTTCTCGAATTTCTCTGCCGATCGTTGCCGGAGCTACGAGACTTCGCTGTGCGGGAACCTTTGGTCCGCGGGGAATGTTGCCGAAATACTTCCTTACGAGCTGCTTCGTGTTGTCGAGATCGAAGTCTCCGGCAATTACGAGAACCGCATTTCCTGGAGCGTAGTAGGTCCGAAAAAAATTCTTCACATCATCCAGCGACGCCGCGCTCAGATCGTCCATCGATCCGATCACCGAGTGCTGATAAGGATGGTCCTTTGGATAGACACCGAGGAGGGCTTTCTCGAGCCATGACCCGTACGGCTGGTTGTCTACGCTCTGGCGACGCTCGTTCTTCACGACTTCGCGCTGGTTGTCGAGCTTCGCCTGCGTGAGAGTCTCGAGAAGAGTGCCCATGCGATCCGCTTCGAGAAACAACGTCAGCTCGAGTTGATTCGACGGGACCTGCTCGAAATAGTTCGTGCGATCCCATGACGTCGTGCCGTTGATGTCGGCACCGGCGCGAGCTCCTGCCTTTTCCAGAAGACCGTTGTGTGCGCCATCCGCGACGTTGCGCGAGCCCTTGAACATCATGTGCTCAAAGAGGTGCGCGAATCCGGTGCGGCCTGGCTGTTCGCTCTTCGAGGCGACGTTGTACATCATCATGGTCGCAACGACGGGCGTCGAGCGGTCGATGCTGTAGATGATGTGAAGACCGTTGGGCAGCGAATCCTGCGTGAACGAGATTCGAACCTTGGGCGCGCCCTGCGCGTGCAATGCAACGGGAGCTGCCGATGCAGCAGAAAGCATCAGGGCCATTCCGGTCAGAGTACGCATCGATTTGCTGTTGCGTCCTGCTGGGGATGGCAGACTCAGTGAAAAAAGCATGAAGATCCGGCTGATGTGTATGTGAGTGAGTTTCGTTTTTTTGCCTCACGCGCGTCGCGGCGGTGCAATCATCCAATATAGGGCGGGGGGCTTCGCGCTGAGTCAGCGAGAAGTCTTCGGTTCGTAAGAAAGCTGTAAGCGTCACCGAGGGGAGGAAGGCATGTCTCGTCTCTGCCCTCGTTTTGTCAAATTCTTACAGCTTATAGCAAACAGCTATAGCTGGCGTCTACCGACTAACGGCCTTGCTTCACGCCGATTTTCATCAGGAGCAGCGGCGGCTGAGAGTCGAAAGCTGCTGGCGAGAGCTATTTGCTATAGGCTATAAGAATTTGAACAAAGCAAAAAAGGCTTGACGGGCATTCCGCCTAATGCTGCCCACCGCCGCCGTCCTCATCCTCCTCGTCCTCATCGCCACCAAACCCTGTGTCCTCCGGGATCTCACCGATTCGCTCGACATGGATGACTCGCTTCATCGTCGTGCCCCCAGCAGCCGTTATCGTCACGAGATAATCCCCCTCGGCGACAATGGGCCCGGTTCTTCCACCGCCGCCGAATCGACCACCACCTCCACCGCCGCCACCCACTCCGGCCTGAGGTGGGCCAGGTGGTGCTTCGGCAGGGCGCAGATTGATCTCGCCAGGTTGAAGCGTTCCACCTGCTCCTCCAGCGCCGCGCGTCCGGCCGCCGCCTGGGCCGCCCGGCCCTCCTCTTCCCTGCGCCTGCATTCTCTCGCGGAGAAGGCGCATACCAGCGGTGTCACCACGCTCGCGCATCGCGTTCAGTGAATCGCGCATGCCTCGCATCGCGGTCGTGTCCGTTCCCGGAAGACGTTGTGCTGCTCCTGTCGTATCGCCCGTAGCCGTGCGAGTTGAATCCTCGCGCTGACGACGAATTCGAGCAGCGTTGACGCTATCGCGAATTCCGGCGGGGCCGAGTGCACGCGGAATTCCGCGGAGATCCCAATTCACGCGATGAACTCCGGCTCCGCCGGGTCCTGTCAATCTTCGAACGACGTCACCCTTCACGTCGGTGATGACAATCCGCGTCGTGTCGCGAAGTGCGTCGCCTGATGGCCGCCGGTAGGTGAAGGTCGCGCCGTAGGCCGGATTGTCGGCGACGTAGATCTTGTTGCCGTTCCATTGCTGCGTGAACTGCTGAGCGTACGCATACGCCTGCGTCGGCTGGAAGAAGTACGACCGCTGGCCCATCGCGCTATCCACCATCTGCTCGAGAGGTGCGATGTCAGTCACCCAGATCGATCGCCCGTGCGTCGCGGCAATGAGCTCACGCTCGCGCGGTTGAATTTTTAGATCGTGAACCGGAACTGTCGGCAACCCTGTCATGAATTTCTGCCACGTTGCGCCGCGATTGGTTGACGAGTACGCGCCGACGTCTGTGCCAACGAACAGCAGGTCACGATTGTATGGATCCTCTCGAATCACATGTACGAAATCCACACCACCTGTAGGAAGATTGTTTGCAATCGACCGGAATGTCTTGCCGAAGTCATTCGACACATACACGTACGGCTTGAAATCATTCTCTCTATGATTGTCGAACGTCACGTAGACAGTCGCAGTATCGAAGTTGGACGCTTCGACCCGGCTCACCCATGTCTTCGCCGGAACACCCGTGAAACGCTTCGTGAGATCAGTCCATGTTCCGCCGTCATTCGTCGTAAGCCATATGTTGCCATCATCGGTGCCGACCCAGAGAATTCCCGCGCGCACGGGCGACTCGGTAACCGTAGTGATCGTGCCATAGGTCTCGGCTCCGGTCGCATCGCGAGTGATTCCGCCAGTTGTCTTCGTGCTCACTCGAATGCGCATCGAATCGGCGGTAGTCAGGTCGGGCGAGATCGGGTTGAAGATGTCGCCACGATTAGTTGACTTAAGCAACCGATTTCCAGCCATGTAGACCGTCGTTGGCGAATGTGGGGACAGGAAGAAGGGAGCCGACCAGTTGAAGCGATAGCGCGCGGCGGAATCGGCTCGTGCTCGCGCGCGAAGATTTTCGAGTGCACTGGTGACGCGCGGTGTCGGGAGCTGCGTCGTGTCGCCTCGAGCTACAATCAGCGAGTCCTCGAAGCTGATGCGCCCCGCATTGCTGCGCATGATCGAGTAGCGAGCGCCGCTCTCAACGTGGAGACGCGAGGCGTTTCCGCCCTGCGACTCAGCGTAAATGATGTTCGGATCCTTCGGATCCATCGCGCTGTAGAATCCGTCGCCGCCACCGACATTGAACCAGTTCGCGTTCCCCGAGCCTTCGCGTGACCGCGTGCGCGTTGGGCCGCACCATGTTCCGTTGTCCTGCAATCCGCCGCAGACCCGGTACGGCTTGCTCATGTCGAAGCTGACCGCGTAGAACTGCCCGATCGGGAACGTGTTCGGGAAATCGTACGTGCCGCCTTTGTCCCATGTGACTGCGATTCCGCCGTCGTCACCGATGATGAAGTGATCGGTGTCTGCGGGATCGATCCACATCGCATGCCAGTCGGTGTGAATCGACAGAGCACCACGGCGCTCGGTCTTTCCGCCATCGTCTGAAAACCTGAATACGGACGACATCCAGTAAACGCGATCTGGATTCTTCGGATCGGCGCGAACCTGCGAGTAATAGAAGGGCCTCGCGTCCTGACCGTTGCGCTGCATCAGGGTCCACGTCGCACCGCCATCCGTAGTGCGATAGAGTCCACTGTTGAGTTTCTGCGCCTTCGACGTGTCAGGCTTCTCACCTTTTGCGAGGGCCTTCTTCATTGTGTCGGCTTCAACGAGCGCGTAGACGATCTTTGGGTTCGAAGCAGCGATTGAAATTCCGATGCGTCCCTTCATAGTCTCCGGAAAACCGCCGCCTTTGATCTCGGTCCACGTTTCTCCACCATCCGTGCTCTTCCACAATCCGCTTCCGGGTCCGCCGCTCTGAAGGAAGTAGGGACCGCGCAAGCGTTCCCAACTCGACGCCCAGAGTGTCTTGTTGTCCGACGGATCCATCGCGAGATCGATGAAGCCGGCTTTGTTGCTGATGAATTTCACCAGGCGCCACGTTGTTCCGCCGTCGGTGCTCTTGTACATCCCGCGCTCGGGATTATTTGCCCACGTCTGACCCATTGCGGCGACGTAAACGATGTTGGGGTCGCGTGGATCAACAACGATGCGCGCTATGGTTTGTGTTTTCTCGAGGCCCGTCAGTTTCCAGGTCTTGCCTGCATCGGTGGACTTGTACATCCCCGCGCCCGGTGAAATCGAGTTGCGCGCGTCCTCTTCACCCGTGCCCGCGTAGATGATGTCTCCATTCGACGGAGCGATCGCGATGTCGCCGAGCGAGATGACGCGCTCCTTGTCGAAGATCGGGAAAAACATCGTTCCCGCGTTCACTGTCTTCCATATGCCGCCGGTTGCTGTGGCGACGTAGAAGACTTTCGAGTTTCTGGGATCGACTTCGATGTCGGTGACCCGGCCACCCATGTTGGCGGGACCGATCGAGCGCCATCGGAAGGCGGCGAGGGCTGCGGAGTCGAGAGGAGTGGTGAGCTGAGCGTTTGCGATGCCGGCGAGCGAGAGGATTGCACCGGCGAAAGCCTTGAGTACACGGGTGTAACGCATCATGTGGGGGCTGATGAGGGGTTGCTACGTTGGACCGACCAATGATGCAAATACGATCTCAACCTTGTAAGTGCTGGAGAACGGCCGCGCCTTCATCCAGCAGGGTCACTCGGTCAATCGGCTTCGAGGTAGCCGTAGAGGAAGCACCAGACGATAGTATCGGAGCTGGCGGGCACCACCTTCGTCGCCTTGATGTCCACCTTGCTTCCCCCTGGGAAGGAGATGCCGTTGGTGAAGTGCTCGAAGCCTTCCAGCGTCGTCGTCGGGCCGGATGGAGTTACGCGTATGCGCGCCAGGTAAAGAGGTGGGTTCACCACCCCGCTTATCGACGGCCCAATTCCGAGATCGATGCCGTTTGTTCCGGTAAACCAGTAGCGGATCCCGGTCACGACAAGGTGCTTGCCCGTCGGCACCGTGATTGGCGTCGTTGACGGAAAGGCCTGCACCAGTGCCGCGTCCTGGAAATGCGCCCACGTATATGCCGCTTGCCCTAAGGCCTGCTGGCGCCGATACACAACGAGATTCTGCGCCGGCACCACGGCCTGCGCCTCGAGTGCCGCAGCGGTCCAGGCGGCGAGCGCCGGTGCGAGGAGAAATGCGAGTACGATCGTTCGGATTGCGCGGTTCACGTGTCTTGCCCTCTGTCAGGAGTCTTGGGGATCGCCTGCGAGAGAATATCGCTTGCGAGAAGCTCCCGCCAGCGCGGCCCGCTATCCGTTACCGTCTTGTTCGACCTCGTCCCAGATTCGACGCTCTCTCGTTTCGGGAAGCACTATCGATCCCACAATGAACGTCATCAGCGCAATGCCGATCGGGTACGCCAGTCCCGCGTAGATGTTGCCCGTTCGCGCGACGAGTGCTGTTGCAATCAGAGGAAGGAATCCTCCGAACCAGCCGTTGCCGAAGTGATAGGGCAGCGACATCGATGTATATCGCACCTTTGCAGGGAACGACTCGACCAGGAACGACGCCACGGGGCCCGTTATCATCGCCGCAAATACGATCATGACGACGATCACCGCCACAATCGCCGGAATGTTGAGCGGAGAGGCGAAAGACGTCATCGCACGATACAGAAAAAGATACGAAACCGCAGAAAGGAGATTTCCCGCCATCATGATCTTCTTTCGGCCATACCTGTCGGATAGTCTTCCGAACAGCACGAACGCAGGAGTACCTATCACGACAGCAATCGCAACAATCGTATAAGTCGTGTGAGCGGGTACCTTGAGCACGGTCTGAAGAAAGAACAGCGCGTAGAAGTGCGAGGTGTAATATGTCACCGCCTGTCCAGCGGTGACTCCGAACAGGACCTCGAGAACGACTTTCCATTTCGGCCATGTGTCGAAGCTTTCCCTTATCGGCGCCTTCGACGATCCGCCCTCCGACTTGAGCTTGGCGTACAGTGGTGATTCGCCGAGCTGCATCCTGATGTAGAACGACACCGCGACGAGAAGCACCGACAGGATAAACGGAATCCTCCAGCCCCACCGCGCAAACTCGGCGTCACCGAGCAGCTTCGACGTTATGAGGATTACAATCAGCGAGGTAAAGAGCCCTAGGCTCGCCGTTGTCTGAATGAAGCTCGTATAGAAACCCCGCCGCGAGTCCGGAACATGCTCAGCCACATAGACCGCTGCGCCGCCGTATTCACCCCCAAGAGCCAGTCCCTGCAGCATTCTCAAGAATACGAGTATGACTGGCGCTGCGAGACCGATTCTCGAATATCCGGGGAGGAAACCGATCGCGGCCGTAGAGCCGCCCATCAACAGCAGAGTCGTGAGGAACGCGAATTTTCTTCCAACCAGATCGCCCAGCCGGCCAAAGAAAAGCGCGCCGAAGGGCCGGACAGCGAAACCGACGGCGAATGTCGCCAGCGTTTTGAGAAAGCTCGCGGTAGCACTGCCCGGAGGATAAAACTGAGTCGATATGATCGTCGCCAGACTTCCGAAGATGAAGAAGTCGTACCACTCGATCATCGTTCCTGCAGTCGAAGCAGCGATGACCCGCCACACTCCCGGCGGCGCCTTCTCGAGTTTCGTATGGTTCTGCATGGCGCTTATCTTGGGGACGCTCTCGACAAGGGACAACCTTTGATCTTCACGCGCTCGATCGATCTCAACGCCGACCTTGCCGAGCACGACGGCGACAGCTTCGCACATGACGATGCGATTCTCGACGTCGTGTCGTCGGCGAGCATTGCCTGCGGGGCGCACGCCGGATCACCGGTCGTCATGAGGCAGACAATTGCGTCGGCGTACACGAAGGGCGTCAGCATCGGGGCCCATCCGGGCTATCCCGACCGGGAAGGGTTTGGCCGTCGCGAATCGAAGCTTTCAATCACCGCGATTGGAGACTCGGTGGCCGCGCAGATCGAGCAGCTCCTCGACTGTTGCGCAGCTGAAGGTGCGAAACTCGTCTACGTGAAGCCGCACGGAGCGCTGTACAATCGCGCAATGAAGGATGCCGAGCTTTCAGCCGAACTGGTGAAGCGGATCGCAGCGATTGACGACTCGCTCATCATTCTCACTCTCCCGAAGAGTGCGCTCGCCCGAATCTCGATCGTGATGGGACTGTCAATTGCTCGTGAAGCTTTCATCGACAGGGCGTATCTGCCCGATGGAAAACTTGTTCCGAGATCGGAGTCTGGCGCCGTGATCCACGAGGTTGACGCAGCGGCAAGCCGCGCCGTCGAAATGGCCCGTGACCATCGCGTCATGGCCATCGATGGGACGGAGATCGGAATCGACGCACAATCGTTTTGCGTCCACGGTGACAGCATCCATGCGCTCCAGACAGTGACTGAAGCGAGGCGCCGGCTCGAGGCTGCAGGCTTCTCCATCGAGACATTCGCACGATGATCGACCCCCACTTCTCACCACTCGGCGACGGAGGAATCGCGATCAGGCTGGGCGTTGGGATCAGCGAGGCATTGAGTGACACCGTCGTCAACTGTGCACGCATGATCTCGAGTGCGGAGATCATTGGTGTAAGCGATGTCGTTCCGTCCTACGCTACGCTCACCGTGTTCTACGATCCCACCATGATAGGATACGATGACATACGCGGGCGACTCGTCACGCTGCTTGCAGGCGACAGCAGTGAGCGGGTCGATGCCGGGCCCGAAGCAAAGGTGCATCGCATCCCTGTTGTCTACGACGGCGAGGATCTCGATGATGTCGCGAGTCGCACCGGATTGTCCCGCGCCGAAGTGATAGCAATTCACAGCGGAGTCGAGTATCGCGTCTTCGTCACCGGATTCGTTCCCGGATTTGCGTATCTCGGCATTCTCGACACGCGGCTTGCCCTTCCCCGCCGCGAATCACCTCGAAAGCGTGTTCCATCCGGGTCGGTTGCAATCGCTGACCGGCAGACGGGGATTTACCCGGCAGCCACACCGGGAGGCTGGCACCTGATCGGAACGACGGCCGAGAAGATGTTTGACCCGAGCAAGGATCCGCCGTCGCTGCTAGAGGTTGGCGACAGAGTACGATTTGAGCCTGTCGGATGATCTCTCTCACCAAAGCTCCCGCGTACGCCACAATCCAGGATCTCGGCCGACGCGGATTTCGCGCAAGCGGAGTTCCGCGCGCTGGCGCGATGGATTCAGCGGCGCTCGCCACGTTGAACACTCTTCTCGGGAACAACTGTGGCGCGGCGGGAGTCGAGTGGGCGCTTACAGGCGGTCAGCTCGAATTTGGGGAAGTGTCGACGTTCGCGATGGGCGGAGCTGAAGCGTCTGCATCACTCAATGGAAGTGCGATCGAACCGTACCGCGCTTATCACGCGTCGAGCGGGGATTCATTGGTTGTCGAATCTCTGACCGGTGGACGTTTTCTGTATGTCTGTTTCGCCGGTGGAGTGGAGTGTGATCTAGTAATGAAGAGTCGCAGCACCTACGTGCTCGCTGGATTCGGTGGACTCGAAGGCCGGCGCCTCAAGACGGGCGATGTACTGAAGCTCGGAAACACAAAAGGACGAAAGAAGCCGCAGGTAAGCGATCAACTGCCAGAGGAATTGCGTCCGCCGCTCAGGACTGAACTCATTCGTTACGTGGCGCGCGATACGGGTGATGCGAACGAAAGTTTGTCAGGATCGTTTTCCGTTTCACCCGCATCAGACCGCACGGGCTATCGCCTCACCGGCGAACTCACGATGAAAGGCGGATCAGCTACATCAGAGCCAGTCTGTCCCGGAGCCATCCAGCTCCCGCCCGGTGGCGAGCCAATCGTGTTGATGGCCGATGCCCCAACAATTGGCGGCTACAGAATAGTTGGCGGGGTGATCAGCGCGGATCTCGGCTCA
>JBDTNA010000030.1:0-15158 GCA_039933985.1 Gemmatimonadales bacterium
CGCTCCGCGGCTGATTCGCCGCGAGGATTTGAAGACGATGCAACCGGGATCAGTCATCGTGGACGTGGCCATCGACCAGGGCGGATGTGTCGAGACGATCAAAGCCACCACGCATGAAAACCCCACTTATGTCATCGATGATGTTATTCATTACGGTGTCGCCAACATGCCCGGCGGCGTTCCCCGTACATCGACACTCGCTCTGACAAACGCGACGTTCCCATATGCGCTCCGGCTTGCCCACCTCGGTTGGAAGCAGGCGTGCCGTGAGAGTATGCCGCTTCGTAAGGGACTCAATATTGTTGACGGGAACGTTGTGTACCCCGCAGTTGCCGAGGCATTCGGCTTGCCGCTCGTGGACGTCGATTCTTTTTTGAACTAACACCGGATTAACATGCGCTGGCCTTTCAAGACCACTTCACTCTTCCCCGCGAACGCGATCGCGGTGGATCTTGGCACCGCGAACACGCTCATTTACGTGAAGGGCCAGGGCATCGTGCTCAACGAGCCCTCCGTGGTCGCACTCGATCGCGAGACCAGGAAGATCAAGGGAGTTGGTCTCGAGGCGAAACGCATGCTCGGCCGAACGCCCGAAGGCGTCATCGCGGTTCGTCCGATGAAGGATGGCGTCATCGCCGACTTCGACGTGACCGAGAAGATGCTCCGGTACTTCCTTGCGTTGATCATCGAGAATCACGTCTTCAAGGTGAAGCCGCGAGTCATCGTGTGCGTTCCATCCGGAATCACCGAAGTCGAGAAGCGCGCAGTGCGTGACTCGGCTCTTGGCGCTGGAGCGAAGGAAGTTTTCATGGTTGCGGAGCCAATGGCCGCGGCGATCGGGGTCGGACTTCCAGTCGAGACGCCAACCGGCAACATGGTGATCGACATCGGCGGAGGAACCACCGAGATCGCAGTCATCGCGCTGTCGGGAATCGTGAGCGATACGTCGATCAGGACGGGCGGCGATGAGCTCGACATGGCGATCCTTCAGTCGATGAGGAAGAACTACAATCTTCTCATCGGCGAGTCGACGGCCGAGCAGGTGAAGATTCAGATTGGATCGGCTTATCCGATCGGCGAAGAGCGCGAGATGGAAGTGAAGGGACGCGATCTGGTTTCCGGAATTCCAAAGAGCATCCGCATCCACTCCGCGGAAATTCGCGATGCGGTGCAGGAGCCCATTCAGCAGATCGTCGGCGCCGTCCGACGCGCTCTCGAGATCACGCCGCCGGAGCTTGCGGCGGACATCGTCGAGCGTGGAATTGTCATGACGGGCGGTGGCGCTCTGATCCGTGGTCTGGATGTCCTGTTGTCACAGGAAACCGGCCTCCCCATCCATGTGGATGAGGACCCGCTAACTTGCGTAGTCCGGGGAACCGGTCGCATCCTCGACGACGAGGAGAAGTACTGGTCCGTACTGGCAACCTGAGGAACCGGAAGTGGCACGCGCGATTCGCAGTAGTAACAGCCGCGTTGACCTGATTGTACTCGCCGCCGCGGCGATGCTTGCTCTCGTCGCGCGGGGCCTCCCTCAGAATCTTCGTGACCCGGTCGCCAGCTCGATGCGACGGACATTTCTCGCTCCGCTGGTGATGCTTCAGGAAAGAGCCGAAGCGAGCCGCAGATCGCTCATTCTCGACAATACTCGCACGGCGATTCGCGACAGCGTCGCGCTGCGTGCGATGACGGTGACTTCACTCGAGAACGAGAATGACAGGTTGCGACAGATTATCGGGCTTGGTGCCCGACTGAAATGGGGATTCGTTCCGGCGGAAGCAATTCACGGACGCGGCGTGCGCGATGTGACGACGATGACCCTTACCGCAGGCTCGAGCGCGGGCGTGCGTCGCTTGAGTCCGGTAGTGTCGCCCGAAGGGGTCGTCGGAATGGTGTCGAACGTTGACCCCACGATGAGCGAAGCGATGATCTGGACGCATCCGGATTTTCGCGTAAGCGCCATGTCGGAGGACGGCAGCGCGTTCGGAATCGTTCAGGCACACGCCGCCAGCGCGACCACCGGATATCTGATGGAGCTTCGCGGTATACCATTTAGAAGCCAGCTGAAGGCGGGCGCTCTGGTTATGAGCTCCGGGCTTGGCGGCGTCTGGCCGCGTGGCATCCCCATCGGCCGCGTTCTTTCCGAGATCAGCACCGCGGAAGGGTGGGCGAGGACCTATCTGCTGAAGCCGGTCGTGTCACCGGCGGATGTTGGTGCAGTCATGATTCTCCGGAACGACCGCATCACAAAGGGCTTCGAGAACGTGTGGACGAGTGTCGCTGCGGCCGATGCCGCAGCGCAGCGCATCGTCGTGGCCGGCGATTCAGCCGCGAAGAGTGCGGCTCTCGCCGAAGCAGCCGCCCGACGCGCGGCACTCGACAACATGCGCGACTCGACCGCAGGCGGTCAGGTACCTGGCGGACTTCCGCCAGAGCTGATGCCGGACACAGTCGCTCGTGAGCCGGTCGATTCGGCGACCGCTGCAGCTCGTCGGTCAGCGGCACGACGCGCCGCGGCACAGCGCGATTCGATACGGCGCGACTCACTGGCGCGCGACAGTCTTTCCCGGCAAAGCCCGACGCGGGGCATTCGATGAACCTTGGCAGTATGGTGCGAGCGGTGGCGACCTTCGTCATCCTCGTGCTCCTTCACTACACTCTCCGCCCGCTGCTCGGATGGCGGGCGCCGATGGATTTCCTCGTTCTCGCACTCTTGTTGAGCGCGATTCGCGTGCGGCCGGCGATTGGAGCAGTGATCGGTCTGGCTCTCGGACTCGTCTCGGATTCGCTGACGCCGGAGGCGCTTGGAGCCGGAGCTGTTGCGATGACTGTCGTCGGCTACCTGGCATCGTGGCTCAAGGCAGTGTTTTTCGCCGACAACATCGCGCTCAACGCATTCTTCTTCTTCCTCGGCAAGTGGATCTTCGACGTGATCTACTTCAGCGTCGAACAACGCCTCGGGGGAGTCGAGCTCATTCAGCAGCTTCTGCTCTGGTCTCCGCTTTCAGCCGCCGCCACCGCAATGGCTGGCGTGCTGCTACTATTCATTATGAGGCCGTTGCTCGAACCCGCTAGAGTATGAGCTTCCACCCGAATGACATCGCGCGCCGTACGCGGCTGAGCTCGTATGGGCTTGGTGTAGGATTCGTTCTGCTTCTCAGCGCATTCTTCCGCGCTCAGGTTCTTCAGACCGAGTCGTACACGAAGCAGTCGCAGGAAAACAGGCTGCGTGAAATTCCGCTGCCAGCGCCGCGCGGCATCATCTACGATCGCAAAGGCCAGATCATCGCCGAGAATTTGCCGGCGTACTCTGTGTCGATCACGGCGCCGAGTCTCGATTCACTGAGACAGTCGCTGAAGGTTCTTCAGCCGACTCTTCAGCTTACCGATTACGATATCAATGCTGCCGTCCGGCGTTACAAGCGTGCACCAACGCGGCCGACGGTAATACTTCCCGACGCATCGATTGACGTAATCTCGGTTCTCGAAGAGCATCGTATCGACTATCCGCGCCTGATCATTCAGTCTGTTCCAAAACGTTTCTATCCTGACGGGCCGGTTGTCGCGTCGTTCGTCGGTTACACCGGCGAAGTGACGGAAGGCGAGCTCAACCTTCCGCAGTACGCCGGTTACAAGCCGGGACAGATCATCGGAAAGGGCGGACTCGAAAAACAATACGAGAGCGTGTTGCGCGGCCAGGAAGGAGCGAAGTTCGATGAAGTCGACGCACGTGGCCGACCGGTGCGAGGCGCCGGTTTCCGACCCGACAAGGCACCGATTGGTGCGAAAGAGCTGAAGACCAACATCGATCTCGATCTGCAGAGATTCATGGCGAGTGTCTTCGGCGATTCGCTGCAGGGCGGCGCGATCGCAATGGATCCAAAGACTGGAGCTGTCATCGCGCTGTATAGCAATCCGAGCTACGACCCCAACCGATTCACTGGTGGAATTCCCGCCGCCTATTGGAAAGAGCTGAACACCGATCCGCGAAGGCCGTTGTTCAACAAGGTGATTCAGGGCACGTATCCGCCGGGCTCGACCTGGAAGCTTGCAACGTCGGTGATGGGACTCGAGGGTGATCTGGTCCGAATGAACACGCATATGCCGATCTCGTGCAGCGGCGGGCTCCAATACGGACGCAGGTACTTCAAGTGCTGGGAGAAAAGAGGACATGGAAGTGTAGATCTCGCCGGAGCGATCACGCACTCGTGCGACGTTTACTTCTATCAGCTTGGATTGAAGATCGGTTTGTCGAAGCTTGTAGGCGGCGGAATCGATCTGATGTTCTCCGAGAGATCAGGTATCGATCTGCCGAACGAGTACAAGCCTCGGTTCCCGACGCGCGATGTTCGGGCGTACTACAATCGTCGTTTCGGCGCGAACTGGAGCAACTCGGAAGTCTTGAACCTGGCGATCGGGCAGGGCGCGAATTCGCAGACTGTCGCAAACATGGCGAAGTTCTACACTGCGCTCGCGACTGAGGGTACGTCATCGACGCCTGAGTTAGTGTCGAAGACACCTGAGCAGAAAAAGATCATCGACCTGTCCGCCAAGGAGTTCGAGGGGTTGCGCCTGGCGATGGCCGGCGTGACGTCGACCGGCGGAACCGCAGCGTCCGCGAACATCAAGGGTCTCGTCATCGCTGGAAAGACGGGTTCGGCGCAGAACACCGAAAACCCCAACAAGGATCACGCGTGGTTCGTTGGCTTCGCGCCCGCCGAGAAGCCGACGATCGTGATCGCCGTATTCCTCGAGTTCGGCGAGCACGGCTACTACGCCGCGCGAGTCGCTTCGAAGATCATCGGAAAGTTCCTCAACGTCGGCGGTGAAGTAATCGCGAACACAGAAGGCGGTTGATGCGCCGAATTGTAGCGGACTATCCGCTCGTAATAACAGCACTTCTTCTGTCGTTGTTCGGAGTGGCGATGGTCTACTCCGCCGGACAGACTGACACACCGACGGCCGTCGCTCGAGTCTACAAGTCGCAGATGGTCTGGCTGCTGATCGGAATGGCCGGAGCGTACGGCATCAGCCGCTCATCGGTCCGGTTCATCGAATGGGTGACGATTCCGGCTTACATCCTGTCGATTCTGCTTCTGGCCGCGACACTCGTCATCGGTTCAGGCGCAGGAACCGCAGCATCCACAAAGAGCTGGCTCGCAATCGGCGGCGTGCGCATCGGTCAGCCGTCAGAGCTCGCCAAGCTCACCGTCGTCCTGATGCTTGCGTTCGTTCTCTCGCAGCGAAAGGAGCCGCCGAAATCGCTGCTCGATTTATGGAAGCCTGCACTTGTTGTCGGCATTCCGTGGCTCATCATCATGCTTCAGCCGGATCTCGGAACGGGCATCGTGTTCATCGGGATCTTCTTCGGAATGCTTTACTGGTCCGGAGTTGCGTGGCCGCTGCTGCTTCTGCTTGGAAGTCCGGTCGTGAGTCTCGTTCTATCGTTCAGCACGGGGATGTGGGGCGCGTGGTTCCTCGTATTGCTCGCTCTCATATTGTATTACCGGCCGTACCTGATCGAAGGAATCGTTCTTCTCGCAGCGAACATTGCGACCGGCGTCATCGCGCCGATCCTCTGGGAAAAGCTCGCGCCGTATCAGCAGAACCGATTGAAGGTTTTCCTCGATCCCGCCGCCGATCCGCGTGCGTCAGGCTACCACGTCATTCAATCGAAGATTGCGATCGGCTCGGGCGGCCTGTTCGGGCAGGGATTCACACTCGGCACGCAAAAGCGACTGGCGTTTCTTCCTGAGCAGCACACGGATTTCATCTTCGCGGTCGTCGGTGAGGAGATGGGATTCCTCGGCGTCACTATTGCGCTGACTCTGTTCCTGGTGTTGTTCCTCCGCATCACTCAGATCTCCGGTCGCGCGAACGATTCGTTCAGCTCCCTAGTTGCATTCGGGTTGATGGCGAGCTGGTTCGTTCACGTGCTCGTCAATGTCGGAATGACGTTGAACCTGATGCCAATCACAGGCATCCCGCTGCCGTTCTTCTCGTACGGTGGATCGTTCATGCTTGCATCGTGGCTGGCGATCGGAGTTCTGATGAGGATCTCCGGCGAGGGCCGCGGAAAGGCGGCGTTCAGGGCGAGCTAAGGGCAGATCGAAAGCCAACTGCATTTTTAACCACCGAGGTCACCGAGGACACCGAGAAAAACAAGAAGCCTGGATTGCCTCGAAAGCGTTGCTTCGAACCAAATCCAGGCTTTTGCATTTGTTTTTGATTTTTTAAACCCAAGCACGGTTTTCCTTTTTTCTCGGCGGCCTCGGTGGCCTCGGTGGTAAAAATGCGGTTGGCTCTGCAGGGCGGTGATATCTGTGTCCGGCGGTGAATCTCCGAGAGAAAGCCCCAAACGGTTGCCGCCGTCCCGCAACAGGTTCACATTTCTCCAAATGGCCTGGTTCCGCAAAGAAAAAAAGCCCCGACAGCCCCGGCGCGAGAAGCACGAGATACCCGCTGATGCCTGGGAGAAGTGCGAGAAGTGCGGGCACACCGACATTCGCGAGAAATTCATTCGCAATCTCAACGTGTGCCCCGTGTGCGAGCATCATCGCCGCATTCGCGCGATCGAGTACGTCAACATTCTTCTCGACGACGGGACAACCGAAGAGACTGAAACCGAGATCCGCTCGACGGATCCGCTCGGCTTTCCCGAATATCCAAGTCGGCTGTCGAAGGCGCTCGCAAAATCCGGGGAAGGGGATGCCATTCTCACCTTCACCGGTCAGCTTCTCGGACTACCGGTCTGCCTCGGCGTCATGGACTTCGCGTTCATGGGCGGATCGATGGGATCGGTCGTCGGCGAAAAAATTGCGCGGCTCGGGCAGAAGGCCCTCGAGCGAAAATTCGCGTTCATTCTGGTGTCGTCGTCCGGCGGCGCGCGCATGCAGGAAGGCGTGTTGAGTCTCATGCAAATGGCAAAGGCCGCGGCGATTCTTTCTCAGCTGGCAGAGCGGCGCATTCCATACGTCTCGATTCTTACCAATCCAACGACCGGCGGCGTCAGCGCGAGCTTCTCCATGCTTGGTGATGCAATTCTCGCCGAGCCCGGTGCAGTTATCGGATTCGCGGGCCCGCGCGTCATCAAGCAGACAATTGGCCAGGATCTGCCGGAAGGATTTCAGACTTCCGAATTCCTGCTCGAGCACGGAATGGTTGACTCAGTCGTTCACAGAAAGGATCTCAAGCAGACGGTCGGACAGCTTCTTCGCCACATGAGCGGAAAGCCGGCGGTCGCGGGGTGGACAGCGGCCTGAAGTCGTATCGCGCCGCCCTCGACGAACTCTTCGCGCGGACAGGCTCGACATCGAAGTTTGGCCTCGAGCGTACGTTCGCATTCCTAGAGCTCCTCGGAAATCCGCACGAGAAGATCAAAACCTTTCACGTTGCGGGCACGAACGGAAAGGGAAGCGTTGTCGCAACGCTGTACGCGCTGCTGCGCTCGAAGAATCTCAGCGTTGGCCGCTACATGTCGCCGCACCTGATCGACTTTCGCGAACGTATAGTCATTGACGACGCGATGGTCGACGAGAAATACGTCGTCGACTTTCTGGAAAGATGGTCGCCGCAAGCCGAGGAGCTCGGCGCAACCTTTTTCGAGATTACGACGGCGATGGCGTTCGACTTCTTCGCGTCGCGCAACGTCGACATCGCGGTAATCGAGACTGGTCTCGGCGGACGCCTGGATTCAACCAATGTGATCAAGCCGATCGTCGCGGGTATCACGTCGATCGCGATCGAGCACACCGCGTATCTCGGAAAGACCGAAGGCGAAATCGCGCGAGAGAAGGCCGGCATCTTCAAGCCCGGAATTCCGTCGGTGATCGGCGACATGTCCACGAATGCGCGCGTCGCCATCTATGAGTCTGCAGCCGAGCATGGCGTCGCGGCGGTTGTCGATTCGACTCGGCTGTTCAAGACGACCGATGTGAGAGTTGCGGCCCATGGAACTTCTTTCACAATTCGACAGGGTGGCGAATCGGCGCGGCTGACGACCGGACTCGTAGGAGCTGCACAGGCCTCGAACGCCGCCGTCGCATTGGCGATGCTTCGCTCCGCTGGAGCTCCCTGGTCTGTATCGCTGGAAGAGGCCGCGCAAGTGTTGCCGAGTGTTCTTTTGCCGGGGCGATTTCAGTTGCGCGGCAACTACATCCTCGACGTCGCACACAATCCCGACGGAGTTCGATCACTCGTGGCGACTCTGAAACAGGTCAAGCCCGCCGAGCCACTCACGGTTGTCGTTGGAGTACTCAAGGACAAAGACTGGCGGCAGATGTTGTCGTTGCTTGGTGAGGTCGCTGACCGGATTGTCCTGGTCGAGCCACCGAGCGCGCCGGCTGATCGGGCCTGGGACGTCAACGAGGCGCATGCGTTCGCTGGTACCGTGAAAATTGCCGCGAGTATCGGTTCGAACTTCGCCCAGACAGTCACCGATGCAGGCGCGTCGAGCGGGACTGCGATAATAACAGGATCCTTTCACACAGTCGGTGATGCGCTTCAGGTGATAAAAGTCGCGTGAAAACGCTGTAATTGCTTGCCGCTAAGTCCATGTAGGGCGTAGCTTTGAGCAATGGCGCAGGGAGCTTTACCCGGATTCAGAGACTTCTACCCAGAGCTGTTCGCGGAGCGCGCTTACATCATGAGCGTGTGGCGACGCGTGCTGAGGCGTTACGCCTTCGTCGAATACGACGGACCACCGCTCGAGCCTCTCGATCTCTACCGAAAAAAGAGCGGGGATGAGCTGGTTGGCCAGCTCTATTCATTTACGGACAAGGGCGATCGTGAAGTCGCGATGCGTCCCGAAATGACGCCGACTCTCGCGAGAATGGTCGCAGCCCGGGCGAACGCGCTTCGCAAACCGGTTCGCTGGTTTTCGGTTCCGCAGCTCTTTCGATACGAGCGGCAGCAGAAGGGAAGGCTTCGTGAGCACTTTCAACTGAATGCCGACATAGTCGGCGAATCGAGCGTGACTGCGGACGCCGAGCTGGTCGCAGTATCTCTCGACGTCATGCGCGAGTTTGGTCTGACGTCGGCCGATGTGAATGCACGCGTTTCGGACAGGCGCCTTCTCCAGGCATTGCTCCGTCATGCGGGCGTTGAACCTGGTTCGATGGCCGCGGTTTACGCGGTGATCGACAAACGTGGACGCGAACCGGCTGCGATTTCTCGCGAAAAACTCGTCAGCGCGGTGGGAAGCGAAGCGAAGGCCGATGCGATCGAAGCTATCGTTTCGTCGAACGATATCGACATGCTTGCCAGTCGTTATGGCAACGTAGCCGAGTTACAGGAGCACTTGCAGAGGATGCGCGACTTCCTGGCGTACGTTGCGGCGCTCGGATTCGGAGATTGGGTCAAGCTCGACCTCTCGGTCGTGCGAGGCCTCGCTTACTACACTGGAATTGTTTTCGAGCTGTTCGACACTAAAGGTGAATTCCGCGCGATCTGTGGTGGCGGTCGCTACGACACTCTGCTCGAGACTCTTGGTGGAGTCGACTTGCCGGCACTGGGCTTCGGAATGGGCGACGTTGTCATCGCCGAGCTGTTGCGGGCAAGGAGTCTCATACCATCGACCGAGCAACGAACGGATTTCTGGATCGCGGCGGACGACAGCTCGATGATTTCGGAAGTCATGAGTGTTGCCGCCGAGCTGAGGCGCCGTGACAAGAGTGTGGAGTATGCGCTGAAGCCGCAGCAGCTTTCGAGACAGCTCAAAGCCGCAAGCGCAGCCGGCGCGGACGCAGCTGTGCTCATCGATCGCGATTCATTTGCAAGAGGCGAAGTAAAGCTGAAAGACCTGAAGGCAGGAACCGAGCGCACGCTGGCGCTCGGCGATCTCATCAATTCACTGAAATAAGACGATGGCAGACGACAAGAAGCTCCCAAAACGCTCTGAAGACTTCAGCGCGTGGTACAACGAAACCGTATTGAAGGCCGAGCTGGCGGACTACTCGCCGGTGCGCGGGTGCATGGTGATTCGGCCGCGCGGATATGGCATCTGGGAGCGCATGCAGCGGCAGCTCGATTCCTCGTTCAAGGACACGGGGCACCAGAACGCATACTTTCCGCTGCTGATTCCGGAAAGCTTCCTGCACAAGGAGGCCGAGCACGTCGAAGGCTTCGCGCCGGAAGTGGCCGTTGTTACTCACGGCGGCGGGAAAAAGCTCGACGAGCCGCTGGTCATCCGTCCGACATCAGAGACGATCATCTACGCGATGTTCGCGAAATGGGTGCAGAGCTACCGCGATCTGCCTCTCTTGATCAACCAGTGGGCGAACGTCGTCCGGTGGGAGATGCGCACGAGACTGTTTCTGCGAACGCTCGAGTTCCTCTGGCAGGAGGGACACACCGCGCACGCAACTGAGGCTGAAGCGCAGGAAGAGACGATCAAGATGTTGAACGTCTACCGCGACTTCATGGAAAGCTGGATGGCGATGCCGGTGATCACCGGAATGAAGACCGATGCCGAGCGGTTCGCTGGAGCGGTCCGCACGTACTCATGCGAAGCGATGATGCAGGACAACAAGGCGCTTCAGGCAGGGACGTCGCACAATCTGGGACAGAACTTCTCGAAGGCGTTCGACCTGAAGTTTCAGACTGAAGCCGGAGGAACGGAGTTCGCGTTCAACACAAGCTGGGGCGTCTCGACGCGTCTGATCGGCGGTCTCGTAATGACGCACGGTGATGATTTTGGATTGCGCGTGCCGCCGCTTCTTGCGCCAATCGAGCTCGTCATCGTTCCAATCTGGCGGACTGACGACGACAAGACGCGAGTGATGGAAGCAGCGCGGAACATCACTGCCACTCTCAACGGCTGGGAGCGCAGGAAGACGGGCAAGCTGCGCGTGCATCTCGACGATCGCGAAGGAATGAGTCCGGGCGCCAAGTACTACGAGTGGGAGCTGCGGGGAATTCCGCTGCGCCTCGAGTTCGGTCCACGCGATCTCGATGCGAACCAGTGCGTGCTGGTGCGCCGCGACAATCGTGTGAAGCGGACAGTCACTCTGGATTCAATCGGCGAGGATGTCGCAGATCTGTTGAGCATGATTCAGACAGACATGCGTGTCGACGCGTTCGAGCGTCGCGAAGCGAACAGTTATCGCGGCGACATCAGCTACGACAAGTTCCGCGAGATCATGGAAGGCCCTGGCGGTTTCGTGTACGCCGGCTTCTGCGGAAGCGGTGAATGCGAGCAGGCGATCAAGGAAGAGACAAAAGCCACAATCCGCGTTCTGCCTGACGAAGAGTTCAGATCGGCCGAGCCTCCGATGAAGTGTCTCAAATGCGGCAGGGGATCAGTCGCTGAGGCGCTCTGGGCGAGAGCGTATTGAGTACAACGAGAGACGCAGGAGCTTCGCCTGGTGAGGCGCAGATAGGACGGGACCCCGGAGCGGCGAAAGCCGATATGGATTCGGGAGCAAACGCGCGCGGGTTCTATCGCGACAACGGTGTGCTCCGCTGTGACGGCACATCGCTCGACGCCATTGCCGAAGCGGTCGGCACTCCTGCATACATCTATAGTGTCGCCGAGATCGAGGCGCAGTACGCGCGTTTGTCAGCGGCACTGTCGAGCGTTCCTCACCGCATCCATTACAGTGTCAAGGCGAATTCCAATCTCGCAATTCTCGGAATTCTGCGCTCGCTCGGATCGGGAGTTGACATCGTTTCCGGCGGCGAGATGTATCGCGCGCAGTCGGCCGGGTTCAAGGGGCGGGACATCGTCTTCAGCGGAGTTGGCAAGACCGAGCGCGAGATGACCGAAGCCCTGACGTTGGGCGTCCTCATGATCAACGTCGAATCAGAGGAAGAGCTCGCGCGGTGGGACGAAGTCGCGGGGCGCTTGGGTCGCAAGGCGCCGGTCGCGTTGCGCGTGAATCCAGAAGTCATGGTGGACACACCGCATCCGTATACGCGGACTGGCGTGAAGGGAATGAAGTTCGGTATTCCGTTCGATGAGACGCTCGTAGTCGCTCGTCGCGCACTTGAAATGAAGAACATCTCGCTCATCGGTCTCGACATGCACGTCGGCTCGCAGATATCGCAGTTCGAGCCATACGAGATTGGCCTTGGGCGTCTGCTTCAATTGAGAAAGGAGATTCAGGAAGCTGGCGCGACCGAGCTCGAATATCTGGATATCGGCGGAGGACTCGCGGTCTCGTATGGCGAGGAGCACCCGATCGATGTCGAAGGCTTTGGCTCGGTCGTCGAGCGCCTCGTTGGACCGACGGGTCTCAAAGTCATCGTCGAGCCGGGACGTTATCTGGTCGGGAATGCCGGTGTTCTTCTTACGCGCGTTCTGTACAGGAAGAAGAGTGGCGGCAAGCAGTTCATCATCGTCGATGCGGGAATGAACGACCTTATTCGTCCGTCACACTACAACGCGTACCATCGCATCGAAGCGGTGAATCCGTCGGGGAATAAAACCACTGCAGACATTGTAGGTCCGGTATGCGAGAGCGGCGACTTCCTCGGATTGCACCGTGACGTCGATGACGCCCAACCCGGCGACCTCATCGCCGTTCGTTCGGCAGGCGCGTACGGATTCGTCATGTCCTCGAACTACAACTCGCGTCCTCGTCTTGTTGAAGTTCTGATCGATAACGGAAGGTTTGGCGTTGTCACAGCGAGAGAGGAGTACTCCGATCTCGTGCGCAAGGAACGACTCGAGCCTGAATGGAGGAAGGTTACATGAAGATCGGACTGATGGCCGATTCGCACGACCGGCTTCCGGCGATTGCAGAGCTGCTCGAGGTGATGCAATCCAAGGGCGTGTCGCTCGTGATGCACGCCGGCGACTACTGCGCGCCGTTTGCGCTCAAGCCGTTCAACGACGCGAACATGGCGCTGCTCGGAATTTTTGGCCGGAATGACGGCGATCAGGAAGGACTGAAGGCGACGGCTGCCCAGGGGATGGGAATGGAGCTGTACGAGTCACCTCACAGCTTCGAGGTCAGCGGCCACCGTGTGCTCATCGTCCATGACATTGGTGAAGTGAATCGCCGGTCGATCAGCTCGCATCGCTTCGTAGTTCACGGCTCGACGCACAAACAGGAGACAGTCACGCGCGGTGAGACGCTCGTCATCAATCCAGGCGAAGCGTGCGGCTGGCTCACCGGAGTTTGCAGCGCCGCGATTCTGGATCTCGAAACCAGCGAGGTCGAAGTAATCACGGTATGAGCCGCATACTGATCCTCGACTACGGCTCGCAGTTCACACAGCTCATCGCGCGCCGGGTCAGGGAAGCACGCGTCTATTCGGAAATCCATCCTCCGACCAGAAGCATCGAATGGGTCCGCGAATGGAAGCCTACGGGGATCATTCTAAGCGGCGGTCCGAATTCGGTTTACTGGGACGCCGCCCCGCTTGCGGATCGCGCGCTGTTCGAGGTCGCCCCTGTCCTCGGGATTTGCTACGGCATGCAGATGATGGCGTACCTCGAAGGAGCTGAGGTAAAGAAGGCGGGCCGAAGTGAGTATGGACGTGCTGAAGCAAAGGTGATCGAAAGCGGTGGGCTGTTTGAAGGATTCGACGAAGGCGAAGAGTTCACCGCGTGGATGAGTCACGGCGATCACATCGAGTCGCCTCCTCCCGGCTACATCGTCACGGCCGCGAGCAAAGGAAATCCCGTAACTGCGTTCCAGCATGAAACGAGGCCATTGTTCGGCGTGCAGTTCCATCCGGAGGTGGCGCATACGCCTCGCGGCAGCGAAATCATCTCGAACTTCATCTTCGGCGCATGTCGTGCTGAAGCGGATTGGACGACAGGAACGTTCGTCGAGAATGAGGTGACAAGAATTCGCGAGCTGGTCGGTGACGCGAACGTCATCTGTGGATTGTCCGGTGGGGTCGATTCAGCGGTAGCCGCGGCGCTGGTTCATCGGGCGATCGGCGATCAGCTGACATGCGTGTTCGTTGACACCGGACTGCTGCGACTTCACGAGCGCGAGCAGGTCGAGCTGACGTTCCGGCAACACATGGGAATCAAGCTGGTGACGGTCGATGCGTCGGACAGATTCCTGCGCGCGCTCGAGGGAATTGAGGATCCGGAAAGGAAGCGCACGGCGATTGGGCACACTTTCATCGACGTATTCGAAGACGCAACCGCGAATGCCGGCAGCAATGCGCAGTTCCTGGTGCAGGGAACTCTCTATCCGGACGTGATCGAATCGTCGTCGCCGAGTGGCGGTCCGTCGGTGACGATCAAGACGCATCACAATGTCGGCGGACTAAAGCCGGGGATGAAGTTCAAGCTCATCGAGCCGCTGCGTGAGCTGTTCAAGGATGAAGTGAGGAATGTCGGCCGCGAGCTTGGTCTCGCCGAGGACATGGTTGGCCGGCACCCATTCCCCGGGCCGGGTCTCGCGATTCGTATCTTGAGCGATGTGTCGAAGGAGAAGCTGGATGTTCTTCGCGCAGCCGATGCGATCTATCTCGAGGAGATCCGCTCAGCGGGCCTGTACGACAGCATCTGGCAGGCGTTCGCGGTGCTGCTGCCGGTGAGAAGTGTCGGCGTTATGGGTGATGAGAGGACGTATGAAAACGTGGTCGGTCTGCGTGCGGTGAATTCGACTGACGGTATGACGGCGGACTGGTTTCCGTTTCCCTATGATGTTCTGGCGCGCATATCGAGTCGGATCATCAACGAGGTCGCGGGAGTGAACCGGGTCGTGTACGATGTCTCGTCGAAGCCGCCGGCTACTATCGAGTGGGAGTAGTGCGAGGCAAGATCAACGACAGATCAACGACAAATCAACAGCTTCACCACAGAGACACAGAGACACAGCGAAAAACAAGTCGTTGATTTTGTAAAAAAAGAAAAAGAGCCTGGATCAGATACGAAGTGTCGGCTTCGAACGGTCCAGGCCTTTGCGTGTGGTTGTCGGCGTTTCTCGGTGTCTCGGTGTCTCGGTGTCTCGGTGGCAAGCAGTTGCAGTTCCCTCTCTTAGACTCCCTTCTCCTCGAGAAGCCCCATGAACTGAGACGCCTCTGTCAGCCCGAATAGCCGATCCGGCACATCCGGCTCTTTCGAGAACTGGGCGATCTTGCCGAGAACGGGTAGATACTGATTGGAGACTTCGAGCGGCGGCGCGACGATCAGAAAGAAGAAATTCACGGGCTTCTCGTCGATTGCCTTGAAGTCGAGTCCGCCGCTCTTTCGT
>JBDTNA010000031.1:0-14452 GCA_039933985.1 Gemmatimonadales bacterium
GTGCCCGGCGGTCCGCATGCTCACGCGGGCGGGATCTGCATGCAGGTTAGCATTTACGCGAGTTGCCCGCCCTCGCTCCGCGAAGCGGCCCGCCGAGCACACTCGCCCGACCTCCCGGGCGTACACGCTGGAGGGCGCGGTGTCGTTGCCGCCGGTCTTTTCATTCCCAACATGAGCTGCGGTTGAAGCGCGACGTCTCACGCGTGTGACGCCGCTTGGCGTTCAGCGCGGGACTCCATCGCACGCATCGCTTCGCGCGGGGCAGGGTGAGTGACTGTATAAAGGGCGGTGGACATTGCGATACTACAGTGCGCTACAGTGCAGGCAGGGCGCGGGTTTGAAGTGTCTGCTGAGACCCCGTCACGAGCCCCAAGGAGACTCGCGAGCTTTGAACGCGAAGCGTTCAGCGAGGCTCCGCCGTGGTGCGAGTGTTGGGTGTCGAAGTAGACACTTCAAATCCGAGCCAAACAACGACATCGCGGAATTAGGGCAGCGAAACTCCAGCCAGCCCGAGAGAAGCAGCGACACCCTGCATCGCACGAATCACGAAATCGATGTGCTCGTCGAGATCGACGCCAAGATCAGCAGCGCCCTCGATCACATCGTCGCGATTCACGCCGCGAGCGAAAGCCTTGTCCTTCATCTTCTTCCTTACTGACCGCGCTTCAACTTCCAGCACGCTCCTGCTCGGCCTGACCAGCGCCGTCGCAGTGATCAGCCCCGTCAACTCGTCCACCGCATAAAGAGTCCTGGCCATCCTGGAAGCGCGGGGAACACCGCTGTAGTTCGCGTGGCCCATGATCGCCTCGAGAATATCCTCGGGAAATCCCTTCTCGCGCAGCATCCTCACGCCTTCTGCCGGATGTTCCTCGGTAGCTGAGTGCGCGTTGTTCGGATACCGCTCGTAGTCGAAGTCGTGGATGAGGCCGGCGACTCCCCACCTGTCAGGATCCTCGCCGAACTTCTGCGCATACGCGCGCATTCCTGCCTCAACCGACAACATGTGCTTTCGCAGCGAGTCACTCGCCGTGTACTCGTGCATTATCGCGAGGGTTTCCTCGCGGGACGGAACTTTGTCAGTCAACAGATTCCTCCGCTTCTTCGCCGTGTTTCACGATGTCGCCTTTCTTGAAGAGAATGCCCTTGAGAACGTCGCGGAAGTCGTGTTTCTGACGCAGGACGAACTCGAGGCTCATGCCAAAATGCTTGAACTCTTCCTTCTGAGCGTTCTCGATGATCGCGTGCGCAGCGGGGTTCTTCTCGATCGACATGCGCTGCTCGTACCAGTTGATCGCTTCGGCTTCCTCTATCAATGACGTGAGCATTCGCGCCAAAGTGCGTGTTTCCTGCGAAAGCTCATCAGGTGGCTCGTGGTACTGTTCGGTTGGCATTGGACTGTCCGGTTGAGTGTTCTTGCACGTTACCTAGCATTTCTTCAGCCCGGGCGTCGTGAGGAATACGACATCGGCCGCAAGCTGAATGAGAATCAACACCGCGAGAACCATCACTACGTCACGAGAGGACCGCTTCTCGGGTGGGAAGGACCTTCTATAGAAGAACCAGCCGATCAAAATCACCGTCGCCTCGAGAGCGAAATCCAGCATGGGTTGACGGTAGAGCTGAAGGCCGATCATCGGACCACCCAGCCATGTCGGCTTTATCCCGGTGTAATAATCTCCAAAGGCGTGCGTTGCGACCACCGCGAAAACGAGCAGCATGCCGCGGGCATCCCGCGAAACCAGATACCAGGCGAAACCGGCCAACGCCGCGAGGACGGCCACGGCAGGAATCGAATGCGTGAGCATTCCAGGCACAATTGGGCGCAAACTCGAGATGCAGACAGTCGCATCGGCCCAATCCGGAAGCTGGCTCGCGACAATCAGAATCCAGAGTGGTATCGTCCGCCGAAGTCCATGAGCCCCAATCGCGACACCGACATGGCCGGCATACACTACCGTCGCGCCCGACGATCAAGAATCAAGGTCACGATGAGAATGCCAATCGTCGCGATGATCAGCCGGAGTGGCCCGGTCATGCGTACACCGCAATCACACGAGCAGCGAGCAGGAGCACGACGACAAGGAGCGTTGGGCGAACGATCCGGGACGCGCGCGTGCTCGCCAGGTTTGCGCCAAAGAAACCGCCGATCAACATACCAGTCGCGAGCATCAATCCTTCGTGGACGTGGACGTGCCCCGCAACCCCATACGTAACGAGCGCGACAACCGCCGCCGCCGAGTTCGCGAGCTTGGATGCGGCGAGTGCTGTCAACAGAGGCAGTCGCGCAAAGTACAGAAGCCCGAGGAACATGATTGTCCCGCCGCCCGGTCCCCAGATTCCGTCATAGAGACCCGCACCGAACCCAGCCAGTGCGACGGCGACAACGGACGCTTTTCCAGGATGAAGCGCTCGCGCAACCCAGAGGTCGTTGTTCCAGATCATGAACAGAATCAACGGACACGTTGCCGCAAGCATCCATGGAAATACTTCCCTGGGCATCCACTGCGCCGCGATGCTCCCCGCGAGCGCGCCGACGCCGACTGCGATCGTGAACAGGATGCTGCTGCGCCAGTCCACGTGCCCGCGCCACAGATAGACGAGAAACGCGATCCCCGCTGCGGCGAGTGATGCGATCTTGTTCGTGCCGATTGCATCGATGCCCGGACCCACCACAAGGCTCATCGCGGGAAGCGCGATCAACCCGCCACCACCAGCGATCGAATCGATGAATCCTGCGAGCAGTCCCACACCAGAGAGAAAAATTTCGGGGCTTGGCAAGATTCGGCGTCGGGGCTTAAGCGTGTGACGAACTTGCCTTAACTTAGCCCAGCCTATGAACTACGTCACGCACCTCGAATGCGCCGCATGCGGCACGCAATACGCCGCCGGCCGGTTGTACAATCTCTGCGAGAAGTGTGGCAAGCCGCTTCTGGTTCGCTACGATCTCGAGTCTGTTCGCCGTGCACTGCCGCGCAGCGAGCTGCGAATGCGGCGCTCCGACATGTGGCGCTACCGCGAGCTCCTGCCTGTCGCCGACGATGCAAACGTCATTTCGCTGGGCGAAGGATGGACTCCAACGCTTCATGCAGGCCGGCTTGGCGAAACTCTCGGCATGTCCGAGCTCTACATCAAGGACGAATCGCTCAACCCGACACAGAGCTTCAAAGCAAGAGGAATGTCGGCGGCGGTCTCGATGGCAAAAGAGCTCGGCGTAAGAAAAGTTGCGGCACCGTCTGCTGGTAACGCTGGTGGTGCGCTCGCCGCATATGCGGCGCGAGCCGGAATGGAGGCGTTCATCTTCATGCCGTCAGATACGCCACGAGCGAACATCGTCGAATGCGAACAGCTCGGAGCAACTGTGACCCTGGTGGAAGGGCTCATCACCGATGCCGGGGCTCAGATTGCGAAGCGGAAGGAAGCGGAAGGATGGTTCGACATGTCAACTCTCAAGGAGCCATACCGCGTCGAAGGAAAAAAGACGCTCGGCTACGAGCTGGCTGAGTTCTTCGACTGGACGCTTCCCGATGTCATCGTCTATCCGACGGGGGGAGGAACCGGGCTCGTAGGGATGTGGAAGGCGTTCGATGAGATGGAACAGATGGGATGGATCGGCGGCGCAAGACCGCGCATGATAACTGTCCAGGCCGAAGGCTGTGCTCCTATCGTGCGGGCGTTTGAATCAGGCGAAAGGTTCGCGGAAATGTTTCCTGATGCCGCGACGGTTGCATCGGGGCTGCGCGTTCCGAAGGCGATCGGAGACTTTCTGATTCTCGACGCGATCCGCGAATCCGGCGGCAACGCGCTGTCGGTTTCGGACGCCGACATGCTGAGTGGCGTGAAAGAGATTGCGTCTAAGGAAGGAGTGTTCGCTGCTCCGGAAGGCGGTGCATGTCTCCCTGCCTTGAGAAAGCTCATCGAGCGTAATGAAGTTGAGCTCGACGAGAGGGTTGTACTCTTCAACACGGGCTCGGGAATCAAGTATCTCGAGGCGCTTGGCTGACGGAGACTCGCTGAAGCTGATCCGCGGGCACGGTCACGCGGGGATGACCCGGGTCGGTCAGATCCATCTGGTCCCACGGGACGCGATAAGGCCGCGAAGACTGCGGCTCAGGTAACAATCGTCGCAAACTGCCGGACAGTGCCCAGGTGCCGACGCGGTCAAGCAGTCCCCGATGCTCTATGATGTATGCATCGATCGCGCAGTTGTCGTCGCCGCGCGTTGCCTCGATTTCCTCGACACGACCGATGTGATGCCCATCGGCGTCGACGACTCTCTTTCCAAGAAACTGGTAGACTTGGATCTCTCTCACGATTCGCTTCCCGGAATTCGGCCGATCACGTGGTCGGCCAGCCAGTCCTCCCAGGCGAGAGCGTTCTCGATGAAATCGAGATTACCCTTCCATATGAGAAGGCACGCGAAAAAGTGTGACGGGCAACGCCCACCACGGAACCCCAGCGTCTACTACGGTGTGCTTGCTGCAGGCGGCGAATCGGCCTGACATCTCCGTAAGAAAGATCAGGCACACCATTCCGATTACGAGCGCTTAGATGAGCTGATAGCCGAAAGCGGCCCCCGCCTGGGCAGAAGTTGCGACAGATCCAATTTCAAGGAAGCCGCCAATCCCAGTTACGATACCGAGGGCGACCTGCACAAGCTTCTTCATATCCCTTCGGCGGCTGGGTTCTGGGAGGGCAAAATCGGTGGCCCTGCGAAGACGTATGGGAACCCATATTTCTCCGCCGGTCGCCTCAGAGCCCAGGCTCCATCGAGCGTAGGCGAGGAAGGTTCAGTTCAGGTCTTTGCTGCCCCCCGGCCTTGCGTTGCTTCCCGCTCGCCAAGTACGTCCGTTAGAATCGAGAGACTCCCCGCCAGATCCTTCAACTCGCCGCGCGACATCGTCCGAAGTGCACTCATCAGCCGGGTCTGTACTGGATCGGGCGACTTGCGAACCGTCGCGCGGCCGGCGGGAGTCAGCGCAATCGACAATCTTCGACCGTCGCGCGAGGAGGCGTTTCGCGTTACAAGACGGTTCTCGACAAGACGCCCGACGATGGTTGAGACTGAGCTCTGATGTGTGTAGGTGCGGTCAGCCAGCTCATTGATTGACGACGCCGGCCGATCGCGCAACTCAGCGAGGACGTAAAGCTGCGCGCTGCTTATGCCAAGTTTCTGTTCCGTCTCGCGCCCTGATTTGCGCACGGTCTGAATGATCGAGCGGATCGCATCGACCACTGTAGTCATGTCGGCACGCGCTTCGCGGCCAATTGCATGCGTCTTTGCCTGATTTGCTGACATGTGAACGCCCCGGTAACGAATTTCTAAATTTACGATTCCGACCTACGGAGCGGTATCGGAGAATCCCCGATTGTATGGGCTCCCTTTATAGCAGACCTTCGCTGAGGCATTCCAGGGCGTTCGGAAGACCTGAAACAGCATTCGGGATTATTGTCGGCGTAGGGGCTAAGATCCGCAGCCTTGGTCGCGATCCACGGCGGGCCGGCTCAACGAGAAGTGGTCTGGCCGCCAATCGCGATGCCGAAGTTGAACGAACGTCCTTGCGCAGGCTCGTAGTACTTCCCGCGCGTCGCGTTGACCGCGATGGAGGAAGCGTAGAGACGGTCGAACAGATTCTGTACGCCAAGCGTAAGCGACAATCTCGGATTCACGAAAACCGGCGTCACGCCCACGCGGAAATGCGCGACGGTGTAACCGTTGACTATGACGGAGTTTGCATCGTCAGCGAATGATTTTCCGGCTGTCTCGCTCTCCAGAATTGCGAAGCCCAGCCTGTTGCCTGCGCGAACCGCGGCCTGCAGCCGATGGTGGGGAACGGCGGGGATGTCGCTGCCGGCAAAGCTGGTGGTCCCAACCGTGTAGCGGTCGAACCTGAATCGCGAGTAGCTGTAGGACGCGAGCAGTCCGACCATACCCGCGCTTGCTTCTCCACCGAGCTCAACCCCGCGTCGCGTCGTCCGGCCGGCGTTTCGGAAGAACCGGCGGCCGTTGCTGTTGAGAATCTCGAACGGCACAAGCTCGTCCCTGACGCGCGTATCGAACAGCGCAGCGTCGTAGCGTATTCGCGAACCGGCAAACCCCTTCATTCCTGCTTCGATCGTCCGCGAGCGTTGCGGGTCGAGATCCTGATTTATTCCCGCAGTGCCATCCGCATGGTTGCCAAGCTCGGTCGCGGTCGGTGTCTCAAAGGCGGCCGAGAAATTTGCGTATGCCGAATGCGTGGGCGCGTACCTGGCGACAACTCCGGCAATCGGGCTCACGGAGGTCAGTAACCTGCGTCCGGAATCGTCGGGATTCGTCGCTGATATCAGCCGATCGCGCACCCTGAAGCGAATCCTGTCGCCACGTAATCCAGCGGTGAGGCTTACCCCGCGACCAAGGTCGACTTCGTCGCTGACGTACAAGCCGGCACCCGACACAAGCTCGCGTTGGTCGAGTGTCACAACGCCCCGCTCACTTGGAGGATTCGGACAAGTGGTGGTGGGGATCAGAACGGGCACCGTATCAGCACACGCGGCATAGTTTCGTCGCAGGTCATTCTGCCATTGAATGTCGGTACCGGCAACGAAATGATGCCGCAATCCGATGGCCCTGACCGCCTGGCGGATTGTACCTGCAGCTCCGTAGGTGTGCCGACCAACCTCGACGACCGCGAACGTCAGCGGATTGTCGAGCGATCGCGCGCCGCCGAATCCAGAGATTGACACATCTCCATTTCCGATGGCTCGGATTGCGGAAAGGCCGAGCTGAAACTGCTTCACAGTTTTTCTCGCGTCGCGCCTTACCGAGAGAGCATCCGCTGTCCTGCTGTCGGCCTCCATCTCTTCCTTCGTCAGCGCGCCAGGATTCTCGGCCAGCGGATTATCGAGTGCGAGCACCGTGAGGGCGATGTCATTTCCCCTGAACGAAACCCCCGATCGCAGAAACCCGGTTGTTGCGCGCTGCTTCGAATGAGCCCGCTCTCCATCGCTTCTGGTTTGCGCTGCATCCGCGACGTAGTCAAGGGAGTTGGAGCTTCCGC
Organism: Gemmatimonadales bacterium; assembly: GCA_039933985.1. Taxonomy (GTDB): domain Bacteria; phylum Gemmatimonadota; class Gemmatimonadetes; order Gemmatimonadales; family Gemmatimonadaceae; genus UBA4720. The sequence goes on from JBDTNA010000031.1 coordinate 7,038, forward strand.
TCGCAGCGACTGCAGTCCTGAATGAGTCGTGGGAGCCGACCCATTGCGTCGCGTCTGCTGAAAGCCGGTTTGTCGAAGGCGCAGCGGTGCGAAGGTCGATGACTCCTCCGCTCGCATTTCCGTAGAGAGCCGACGCCGCGCCGCGCATCACCTCGATTCGTCCAACCGACTCGAGACTCAGATAGTCAGTGGGCGTCTGTCCATCAGGAAGGGTCAGCGGCATTCCATCGCGCAGGACCTTTATTCCCCTTACACCAAATGCCGATCGAGCACCAAATCCTCTGATCGACAATCGCGAATCCTGAGACGGGTTGTTTCGATTCACCGCAACAAGTCCGGGAATCATTGCCAGCGTCTCGTCGATCGCGATGTGACGCTGTCCCGGACGAGTGCTGTCAGGCTGGACGATCGTAACGGCGAACGGGGAGCCAAGCACCGAGCGCCCAGTCGATCGTGTAACCGTAACCACGACCGAGTCGAGTCGAACAGGCGTCGAGTCCTGCTGCGAGTAAGCGAAGGCCGGAACCAGCGAGACCACGGCGAAAATGCCGAGCAGCCTTAGCGAGTCCATGTGATTCGTAGTGTCGGCAGGTTGTGCATCGTGCGCTGAAGATATCGCCGGAATGCTCCAGGCGAACGCGCGAGATACCGCTAGCGAGCTAGCGCAGCTGCTTGCTGCCGTCCCCGGGGGAAAAGAGCGCACTCGATTTTCGCGGGCCCAGAGTCGCCTGCACGACATTGATCTGGTCCTTGAACACCTCGAAGAGAATGGTGTTCGAAACGCGAAGTGATTTTGGAGGCGAGCTCATTGCGACCTTGAAGCAGAGCAGCAGCAGGTCCCCGCTTCGATTCCCGCCGCATGACACCAGTGCGAGCGGCCGACCCGCGTCGTCGGACACGTGAAAGTTCGCGAGCGCATATGAGATAAGAGGCGACTGGCCTTGCGTTGAGGCATTGGCCGAGGAGGGGCGCGCACGGTATTGGATTGACGCTCGAGAATAGTCGTCCATGAAGACTCGAAGCGAAATCACGAGAGTCCGCGTCGTCTTGTCGTGCGCGATGCTGGCGAAGCTCGTATGCAGCGGGTGAGCATCGGCAGCGCTCGGAGCTGCCAGAAGCGTCGCCGCAAAAGCGATGACGACGGCCGTGTTGCGGCGACGCGGTGCGCCTACCAAGGATTGCGCTCCACTGCCCAGCGCGCCGCGATAACGAGGACGATCGACGAGACCGTAAGAACCCTGAGTCTGAGCGCGGATTCAACACTCGCTCGCCGGACTGCGGCGATCGCGCGATCGGCCGCGAGAAGTACAACAGCAGCAATTGCAAGCACCACGACCTGACCTGCCTCGATACCGATGTTGAATCCGAACAGAGGCAGCGCTATCCGGTCAGTGAAGAGGTCGCGCAGGTAGTTCGCGAAGCCCGCGCCATGCACGAGCCCAAAGACTCCGGCGAATACTGGGCGATACTGCCCTTTCCACAGCGCTCGATCACGGTCGGCAACCACGATGTTTTCGATGCAGGTCGCGACGATCGTGATCGGTATCAGGAATTCTATCAGCTGCGTCGGAAGCTTGAGCGCTCCGGTAACCGCGAGCGCAAGCGTGATGGAATGTCCGACCGTGAATGCCGTGACCACCCACAACGCTTTTCTCCAATCGCGCGGTCTGTAGATCGCCGCAAGCGCGAGGAGGAAAAGGATGTGGTCCATGGCCGCCACATCGGTGATGTGGCGAAACCCAAGCTGAATGAAAGTCGACACCTCCGACATCATCTCTCCATTGACTCGATCATGGCGCGCGCTCGAGCCGCCTGCTTCAGATTGAACTTCGGATTGATCTCGAGCGCACGGGTAAGATATGCGCGTGACGTTGTGTTGTTGCCGATCGAATGCTCGATGACGCCCGCATGGAACAACAGCATAGGGTCGTCAGTGTGCATGCGCATTGCCTGGTTCATCGCGGCCGACGCTTCAACCGGCTTCCCTGATTTGCTGAGTGCCCACGCGAGCAGGTCGTAGCCGTAGACATCCCTTCGGGTCTCCACCTCGGACGTCACGTTGGCCAGCACCTCAGGTATTCGACGTTCGTGATCCAGAAGGAAAAGGCTCCACGCACGATGGTATGCGCCCGGCTGTCCGGAAACAGCGACTTCCATCGTCTTGAAGTATTCCTCTGCCTGCGCGCTGTCACCGATGTCCGCGTAAGCGTCTCCGATGAGACCCAGCGTTGCCGGATCGAGCTTGACCGCAATCGCGCGCTCGCCGTAATCGATAACGTTTTTCGGCCGACCTTCAGCTGCCTCGAGCCGGGCCATTGCGGCCAACAGGCGATAGTCGTCGGGATGCACCTGCAAGCCCTGCCCGAAGAGAGACCGGGCGGTGCGCGTGCGACCTTGCCTCTGCTCGATGTCGCCGGTTCTGAGGTAGAACCAGGCAAGCTGTTCGAGTGGCAGGTCACGGCGTCGCTTCGCTTCGAAGAGCGATTCGTACAAAAGCTTTCTTGCGGCGTCCGAGCGTCCGCTGATCTCGAGCCAGCGGGCCAGCCGTGGAGCGATCGAGAGATGTGTGCGCTGCTGGTACAGCGAGTCGAATTCCGAGCGAGCGGCCGAATAATCTCCGAGCTCGAGCTTGATCTCACCGCGCAACGCGCGGTACTGAGGTATGTCCGGCTCGAGAGCAATGAGCTTGTTGACAATCGAGTCGGCCTCGACGAACTCGTGCTGCGCCAGCATCGCCGACGCGAGTGTTACGAACGCGGCACCGTTGCGATTCGTCCGCAAGACAACTGACCGTCTCGCATACGCTTCGGCAGTCGCGTAGTTGGTTTCGTCCCCGGTCTCACGGCCGCGCTGCATGTAAAGGCCGGCGAGCTGCCCGAGAGCGATGGCGCTCTCCGAATCCGCGGCAAGTGCCTTCTTCCAAGCGGAAATCTGGACGTCGCGTTGCGCGAGATCACTTACTCGGGTCGAGTCGGACGAAGGAACGTGCCGTCCAGAAATACTCGCCCTTGTCGCCCCGGCGGCTGTCACCGCAGCAATACAAAGAATCGATACGACGACTGCGGATCTTCCTTTGGTCATGACTGGAAACGCAGTCGACTCCGGAGCGCGAGCAGCAATGCGCCCCGGAGTCGTTGCGCTGTTACCTGGCTGCGGGGAGGTAGGGAAACGCTGACGGGAACGTTCTCACGCCCGCGCCGACATTGTCCGACGTAAGACCCGCAAGCATAGGCTGAGCAGCGTCGAGTGCATTGCCGAAGACAGATGCGAGCCCAACGTCGACGACATCATCCGCCAACTTGCGCCCGCCGTAGCCTACGCCCGGGGCGAGTGCCCAGGTGAGCCATCCTGCATTCGCTCCGGCGCGGTTCGGATACACAACGAGCAGGTCAGGCGACAGCACTGCCTGAAGCGTCGTAATTGTCTTCTCCGTTCTGCCGGGGAATTGAGAGACGAAAGAGCGGATGTGACCCGGCACGTCGGTTCCGCCGTTCTCCATCGTCGCCGCGTCGTCGCTCGGCGTCTTGTTGTTGTGCAATCCATGATCGCGCTTCGGGAAGAAAACTTCCGACACGAGCGGATTACCGAGTCGCTCGATCTGGCGGTACGTGCGCGTGTTGTCGCTGCCGGTGATGCCGTTGTCATCATTGCATGCGGCCAACGTTCCGACGATCGCGACGGCGACCGCAGCGAGAGTGCCCTTGCGCACGGCGGCTGAAAAATCAGTGAGTCTCATTGTTTGCTACCGGCTGATGGTTGCCCACACGCCAAGCTTTGCATCAGCGGCGGTGGAAGTTGTGAGCAGCGACTTGGGGAGCTCGATCACGATCGCAAGCGCATTGAACGGCGCGAGAAGATCGACGCCCGGGGTGCGGAATGCCGATGCTGTCGCCGTCGATGGTGTGGAGAGTGGTCCGGTCGACGGACGACGATCTGGAAGGATCTTGAAGAACTGCTCGAGATCGATGAAGAACGGGTCGCCGCGAATGCCGGTGAATACCTGAGTTCCCGTCGCGGAGCCGAGCGTGGTGCCGACATTTCCGGTGATGACCGTGCCCGTCGTTGCGAGCATGTTGATCGCGCCCTGTGCAACAGGTGCAACTGGACCACGCACAGTCACCATCTGTGATGCGCCGCTGCCACCGTCAAACGTCACCTGAAAGACGAGGTCTTCCTTGTTGTCGCCGGTGTTGTCGACCTTGATCTGATAGAGGAGGTCAGGATCGAACGATGCGGTCTGCCCCGCGAGCGGCGACGATGTAGTCACCGCGAGGACGATGCGGTCCGCGCTGGAGCCTGGGAACGCGTAGACATCGTTGATGTCCATGCGAGGGCTCAGCTCAACTTCGGGTGTGTCCTGGTGATCTGAGGCTTTCAGTACGCCGAATCCCGCTACCGTTGCCGCGACGAGCGCAGCAGTGAGTAATGGGATCCGACGGCCGATGCCGGGAATGGCGCTCTTCATGTCTTCTCCGCTTCGAATTGAGGGAACGAGCCGTTTGTGGTCTCGGGCGTTCTACGACAACTGTTTCGAAACGGATTGGTACCGGCCTGTGCTTCTAGCGGATGCCCAGCCGCTTGTGCGTCTGGAGGCTCAGTCTCCACTTGGGATGACTCATGCAGTACTCGATCGCGAGGCGCGTATTCTCATCGACGACAGGTCCATCCATCGGCTGAAGAAAGAAGTGCTCGAATTCCAGTTCGTCGAACAATTCCGGCATCGCATTCGGCTGCGGAAACACGAGCTTCAGCTCACTGCCTTTGCGTTGAACCAGGGGAGCGCCGGCTTTCGGACTCACGCAGATCCAGTCGATATCCGGCGATGCGGGCCTGGTGCCGTTGGTCTCGATCGCCATTGTGAATCCTGCGGCATGCACGGCATCGATGAATGGCTCATCGATTTGAAGCAGCGGCTCGCCCCCTGTGCAGACGACCAGTTTCGCTCCGGGGGAGTCCGCGCCTCTCCACGCCTTGGAGATTGACTGCGCAAGTGCCACCGGAGTAGCGAATTTGCCTCCGTCGGGACCAATTCCAACGAAATCGGTGTCACAAAACTGACACACGGCGCGCGAGCGATCCTCCTCGCGGCCAGTCCAGAGATTGCAGCCGCTGAATCTGCAAAACACGGCTGCCTTTCCGGCGTTCGCGCCTTCGCCTTGAAGCGTGTAGAAGATTTCCTTCACCGTATACGTCATGTCGCGGTTCGAGTGGCGGCCGCGTATCGAATCGGATCGTGCGCGCCGGCCTCTTCGAACCCCTTCAATCGAAGCTGGCACGCGTCGCAGTGCCCGCATGCCTCTCCGAATTCCGTTGGATCGTAACAGCTGGTAGTGAGTGCGTAGTTCACGCCGAGACTCAGTCCAAGCTCGATGATCTGCTTCTTCGACAGATCGATGAGCGGAGTGCGAATTGTCAACGGCTGTTCACTTTCATCGGCCTCAACACCCGCGCGCGTGCCGAGCCGCGCCATCTTCTCGAATGCTTCGATGAACTCGGGCCGGCAGTCAGGGTAGCCACTGTAGTCGAGGGCGTTGACTCCGATGAAGATATCGAACGCTCCAAGCACCTCGGCCCACGCGGTTGCGAACGACAGAAAGATCGTATTTCGCGCCGGCACATAGGTGACGGGGATTTCATCTGCCTCGTCCACCGATCGATCCTTCGGGACCTCGATTTCAGATGTCAGCGCGGACCCGCCGAACGCGCGGAGGTCGATGTCCATCACGACGTGCTGGACTACGCCATAGCGCGCGGCGATCTTTCGCGCTGCAGATATCTCGTTTGCATGCCGCTGACCGTAGCGAAAGCTCAGCGCATGAACCTCAAATTCCTGGCTCGAGGCGAGGGCGAGGAGAGTAGTTGAGTCGAGGCCGCCACTCAGCAGGAGGACGGCTTTTTTTCGGTCCATTGATTTAAGATAAGCATCGAGGGGGAACGCAAGTGAAAGCATCGCTGGCATTCTGGACGACATCGTTAGCAGCGCTCGCGCTGGTCGCATCATGCGCACAGCAGCAAGCCTCGCCCGGAGCCCCCGTCCCGAAAGGCACGTCTTCCTCCATCAGCGCGACCGATCTCAGAACCCGGCTCTACATCTATGCCGATGACTCGATGATGGGTCGTGAAACAGGAAAGATCGGCAACATGAAGGCTACGAGATACATCGCGGCTGAGGTCAAACGGATGGGGCTCGAGCCGGCGGGTGACAGCGGCACATACTTCCAGGACATGCACGCGACGTCGACGCGATTCCCGAACGAGCCCGATCCGGGCACCGCACGGAACGTCATCGCGATTATTCGTGGAAGCGACCCGGTGCTGCGCGATGAATACGTCGCCATTGGCGCGCACAACGACCACATCGGCATTACGTCGACGCCCGCTGACCATGACTCTCTGAAGATGTATAACGCCGAGCTCACGCGTCTTGGCGCGCCGAGCTGGGATCGTACGACTCGCGCGAAACGCGATTCGCTCAGGTCAGTCATCCATATCGATCTCGACAGCCTGCGCCGCATACGGCCTGCACGTCTCGATTCAATCCGTAATGGCGCCGACGACGATGGCTCTGGAACGGTGACGGTGCTCGAGATCGCGGAAGCGCTGGCCGCCGCTCCGGTAAAGCCGAAGCGCTCGATCATCTTCATCTGGCACACCGGAGAAGAGAAGGGACTTCTCGGCTCGAAGTGGTTCACGGAGCATCCAACGGTACCGCGAGAGAAGATCGTTGCGCAGCTCAACATGGACATGGTGGGTCGCGGAGGAGCTGCAGACATCACGGGCGGCGGACCGGACTATCTCCAGCTTGTCGGCTCGCGGCGCGTGTCGACCGAGCTCGGCGACCTGATCGAGCAGATGAACTCTGGTCGGTCGAGACCGTTCAAGTTCGACTACCAGTATGATGCGAACGGACATCCGGAGCGGATCTACTGCCGCAGCGATCATTACAACTATGCGCGCTATGGTATTCCGATCACGTTCTTCACGACTGGGCAGGAGCCGGACTACCATCAGGTGACCGATGAGCCGCAGTACATCGAATACGAGAAGATGTCGCGGATCGCGGATTTCGTGAAAGACGTTGCGGTGAGAGTCGCGAACCTCGATCACAGCTTGAAAGTCGACAAGCCCGTTACGGATCCGGCGGCTCCCTGCGTGCAGTAGGGCCCCTAGGCGGCCGCTGTGCGCAGCTCCCCGACGAGTCCCTTCAGTTGACGACTTCCGACGAGCAGCTGAGTTGACGCACTAGTCATCTGCTCGCACGCAGCACTCTGCTCTTCAGTCGATGCACTCACCTGCATCGCGGCAGCAGCGTGGCTCTTGCCGCTGCCGACGACCGAGGACAGCACGACGATCGTCCGACCGGAAGCCACCGCGCTCCGCAGCGCCATGAGCGCCGGCGTCTCGCGGAGCAGCGG
>JBDTNA010000032.1:0-14395 GCA_039933985.1 Gemmatimonadales bacterium
AGCGCCAGGAAATCATCGACGTCACCGATGAGGTCGAGAAGTGTCGCCGAGAGGCAGACATCAGCGAAGGATTTGTCCTGGTCTCAGCGATGCACATTTCTGCATCGGTCTTCGTAAACGATCACGAGTCAGGATTGTGGAAGGACATTCTTGACTGGCTCGAGAATCGAATCGCGCCGTGGTCCCCAGACGAATACCGTCACAACACAGGAACGGGAGAGGACAACGCTGCCGCGCATCTGCGGTCGCTGACGATCGGTCACGAAGTCATCGTGCCGGTAACGAAAGGGAAACTCGACTTCGGTCCCTGGCAGCGCGTGTTCTACGGCGAGTGGGACGGTCAGAGACCGAAGCGAGTCCTCATCAAGGCGATGGGAGAGTAGCTACACTCTCAGGTGATCGGCGCGCCAATTCGTCACCGCTCGTTTCACGTCGCCCGAACTCTTCAGCTCTCCCGCAAGACACCGCTGCGCCAGACCGGCGGCCTCCGCGTCAGAAGCGAATCGCAATCCGACGAGCTGGCCTGGAGTGAGATCGTTGATTCGTGCGCGCTGATTCTCCGGCATCAATGAACCAAGACGCAACCGTTCTTCGAGCCGAATCGTGCGATCCTGAGCGGCGAGCGCCATCGTGCGCGCCATCAACGACAACACCGCCAGTGCAATCGCTACAATCAACACCCAGGCATTGTGCGCGGTCTGGGCTTTAAACAGTCGGGTTCCTTCAACAAACACGTTGATGAGCAAGACTGGCACGACGAAGAAATGAACGGGCGGGAGCCAACGGGTGTGATTCTTGTAGCTCTGCTCTGAAGCCATTGATTCCTCGAGTTATGTGAGTTGTTGATTTGCTTCGGCAGCGTATCGTTTGAGCCGGCCGACCATCGCGTTCAGTCCAACTTCGCGTGCGCCGAGTCCGATGCTTTCCATCAGGGTGCGAACGAAATCCTGAGGAATTGCGAGTGTCGTCGACGGCGGCTGATCATTCACCGCAGCGAAGATAATCGCAAGCACAGCTGCAATCGTCGGTGACTGACGAACGTTGAGGTCGGCATAGAAGTGCAGCTTCCCCTCGACCAGCTCGGGAATGATATCGACGCGCGTCTGACATTCGGGAACTGTGAACTTCGCGCGATCGAGATCCTTGAACCGTTCCGGAAGAGGCTCGAGCTTCTTCGAGTACTGCACGAGCGACTGCATCTTCTCTTCGCGCGCCATCGACCGGAAAAGTCGAAGCACGCGATCGATTGATGGCGGAAGTGTCGTTGTACTCGCGGTGTCCGGCATCATGGGAAGATATCACGACGAGGTCTTTGCGTACTGTCTTACCGCAAAGGTGAGGGCAATCGCCCCCGTTGCCGCGAGAATCAGAAGCGGGCGCGCTATGTCAGCCAGGGTGGCCCCTTTGAGCATCACCGCCCTCATGATCCCGATGAAATGCTTCACCGGATTGAACTCGGCCAGAATCTGCGCCCACTGGGGCATCGAGCGAATGGGCGTGAACAGTCCGCTCATCAGCAGGTAAACGAGAATCAGGAAGAACGAGATGAACATCGCCTGCTGCTGGGTGTCCACCGTCGTTGAGACCCAGAGGCCGATACCAAGGGCGACGATCAGGTAAATGCAGGCGGCAAAGAAGATGAGGCCAATGCTTCCCAAAATCGGCACTCCGAATATCCATCGGGCCACCATAAGCCCGGCGGTGAGCTCGGCCAGTGCGATGCTCCACAGAGGAATCAGCTTCGCGGCGATGAATGCACTTCGCGGAAGCGGTGTCACGTTCAGCTGATCGAGTGTGCCAAGCTCCTTTTCGCGGACGATGTTCATCGCGCATAGCAGGGTGCCGACGAGCGTCAGCAGCTGAACGAGGATTCCAGGAATCATGTAATCCTTGTAGTCGAGCTCCTGGTTGTACCAGCCTCGTGTTCGGATCTCGATTCTCGGTGCTTCGACCACCATCGGACGCACTTCAGCGCCAAGCTCTCGCGCGTATGCCGCGATGATCTGCTGCACGTATGAGTTTGTAACTCCGGCGAGGGCGCCATCTTCGGCATTGAAGGTCAGCTGAACGCTTCCATGCCGGTTGTTGACGACATCGCGCTCGAACCCGTGTGGAATTCCAAGGATCATGCCGGCTTTGCGGCTCAGCAGCGCATCGTTGGCGGGATTCGTCGAGGCCGACGATCCGACTACCGCAAAACGACCCGAAGCATGCAGGCGATCGACTAGACCGCGAGACGTCTGGCTACGATCGAGATCCACGAGGTACACGTTGGCCGTCTTCACTTCGAACGTGGCGGCGCTCGACAATAGAAAGAGCTGAATAAAGGGCATCAGTATCATCTGCCGAAGCATCAGCTTGTCGCGGAATATCTGGAGATACTCCTTACGCAGCAGCACTCGAAGGATTCTCAGGTTCATGCGACGCGCGGCTTGAACGTTCGTACCGCGATCGTCATCAGGAGAAGAGTCATTCCGGCAAGCACCAGAGTCTCCTTCCAGAGATACTCGAGTCCGACTCCCTTGAGCATGATTCCGCGTGCGATGATGATGAACCATCGAGCCGGCACGATGTTGCTCACCCACTGAAGAAACGCCGGCATACTCGCGATCGGAAACACCATTCCAGACAGAAGCGAGCTTGGCAGCATCGTCACAAGAAGTGCAACGAGCATTGCAACACGCTGCGATCCAGTGAGTGAAGCGACGAGAACTCCAAGCGCGAGCGACACCATCGAATAGAGAAGGCACTCAGCGAGAAGCAGGGTAACGCTTCCGCGGAACGGCACGTGAAAGATCAGCCGTGCAGCCAGCAATGCCGTAAGCGCGTTTGCGAATGCGAGGCCGAGGTAGGGAACGACCTTTCCCACGATGATCTGCCAGGGACGCAGAGGCGACACTAACAGAATTTCCATTGTACCACGTTCCTTTTCTCTCGATAGCGAGATCGCGGTCATGAGCGCCGACACGAGCGTGAGCACCAGCGCTATCAATCCTGGCAGGAAGAGATTCACGCTCTCGAGTGTCGGATTGAACCTCATCCGAACTTCGGGAACGATGTGAACGGGTCGTCCGCGTTGAGCGCCGAGCTCGGCCTCATATGCAGTAATGACGGCACGAGCGTAGACCTGCATCGTCGTGCCGGTGTTGGGATCGGATGCATCGACCGCAAGGAGAATCCGCGCATGCTCACCAGACTCGAGCCGCGATGCGAAGTCGGGCTCGAAAGCGAGGGCGATGTCCGCCTTTCCCCGCCGAAAAAGAGGCTCGACTGCGGCCATCGTTGGCGTGACCGCAACGATCTTGAATCGGCGACCGGCAATCATGCGCGCTCGCAGGGCAAGCGTAGCGTAGTCCGGTTGCGGCTCCACGATTACGAGGCGCACATCGCGAACATCGCTTCGAAGCGCGAAACCAAACAACACCACCTGCACGAGCGGCATCAGGAGCAGAATCGTCAGCGTCTGGCGATCGCGCAAAATGTGCCGCAGCTCCTTCACGATGAACGCATGCAGTGTTGCGGTCATGTGGGCCTCGCCAGTCGTACGAAAAGCTCATCGATGCTCAGCACACTCCACTTCTGCTTGAGCTCGCGCGGCGTTCCAATCGCCGCGATATGCCCATCCACCATGATCGAGATCCGATCGCAATACTCGGCCTCATCCATATAGTGGGTGGTGACGAATACAGTCGTCCCTCGCTGCGCTGCGGCGTAGATCAACTCCCAGAATTGTCGCCGAGTGATCGGATCGACACCGCCGGTGGGCTCATCGAGGAATACAACGGCGGGCTCGTGAAGGAGCGCGACAGAAAACGCGAGCTTCTGTTTCCAGCCGAGTGGGAGTCGGCCGACGAGGTCGTCGGTGAGGCCGAGGGACTGGAGCATCGTCGAGGATCGTTTTCGGATCTCATCGTTGGTGAGTCCGTAGATGCCGCCGTAGAGCGCGATGTTTTCGAGGACGGTGAGATCCTCATAGAGTGAGAATCGCTGGCTCATGTATCCGATTCGGCGACGTACGTCTTCCGTCTGCTTCACGATGTCGAGTCCGGCGACGCGAGCTTCGCCGGAAGTCGGCGCGAGCAGTCCGATCAACATCTTGATAGCCGTTGTCTTTCCCGCGCCGTTGGCGCCGAGGAAGCCGAAGACTTCGCCGGGTGCGACTTCGAAGGAAATGTTGTCGACGGCGGTGAAGCTTCCGAAGCGGCGAGTCAGGTTGTTGACACTGATCGCGGGCCCGGTGGCGGGGCTGCGTGCGGGTGCGGTCACGATGCGCGCTGGACTGGCGGAGGCATCAGCTCCATGAAGCTGTCTTCAATGCCGGCTTCGATCGGCTTTACTTCGATGTCGCTGAAGTTCTTCGAGATGAGGTATTCACGAAGCTCGGCGGCGACGGTTGATGGATCGAGGTTCGCGCGGTCGTCGGTGAAATGCAGCTCGGCGCCGAACGGATAGACAGAATGAGCGTGCGGAGCTTCGCGAAGTGCGAGAAGCAGCTTGTATCGCTCGGCGCCGACAACTGAGACGATTGGAAGTGGATAGCGCGTTCCGATTTCTGCCGGGGGGTCGATCTCGAGAATACGGCCGCCCTGCATCAGCGCGACGCGGTCGCATCTCATTGCTTCGTCCATGTACGGAGTGGATACGACGATGGTGAGACCCGATGCACGCAGGGTTTGAAGCTGATCCCAGAATTCGCGTCGTGAGACTGCGTCGACGCCTGTTGTGGGTTCGTCGAGAAAGAGAATGTCAGGGCGATGGACGAGCGCGCATGAAAGCGCGAGCTTCTGTTTCATTCCTCCCGAAAGCGCATCCGCACGGCGGGACGCGAATGGCTCGATCTGGCGATAAATCGGGGCGATGAGGTCGTAGCCTTTCTCGATCGTTGTTCCGAAGACTGACGCAAAGAAGGAAAGATTTTCTTTAACCGTGAGATCGCCGTACAACGAGAAGCGGCCCGGCATGTATCCGACACGAGATCGGATAGCCCAGAGATCGCGAACGACATCGAGGCCGAGCACGGTGGCAGTGCCCGTGTCCGGAATGCTGAGAGTCGTGAGGATGCGAAAGAGAGTTGTTTTGCCCGCACCGTCGGGCCCGACGAGTCCGAAGAGCTCGCCGTGACTCACACTGAAAGTCACGCCTGACAGCGCTTCGGTTTTTCCGAAGCGTTTGCCGAGATTTTCGACGATGACGTCCGGTTGGCTCAAGTGCGTGCGCCGGCGGGTGGCAGGTTCAGATCTGCGGGCATTCCGATTTTCAACAGTCCGCCTTGATTGGGCACGTTGACCTTGACTGCATAAACCAGGTCGGCTCGTTCGTCGCGCGTCTGCACTGGAGTCGGCGTGAATTCAGCCTTCGCCGAAATCCATTCGACCTTGCCGGGTAGGGCGACAAGTTTTCCATCACCACCATCGACGTTGACCTGCACTGTTTGTCCTAGCTTAATCGCGTGTAGCTGTTGTTCGGTGACATAGGCCCGAAGCGTCAGCGACTGGAGATTCGCGATTCGATAGAGTGGCTGGCCCGGTTGTACGACCTCACCAGCGTGGACGAATGTCGCGAGCACGGTTCCATTCGCGGGATTGATGACACGACTTTTCGCGAGTCGCTCTTCGATCTGCTTTACACGAGCTTCACCGGAGGTGACTTCCTTCGCGACCGATTGTCGTTGAGCAAGTGACGCATTGATCTGCGCACCCAGTACCTTGTAGTCGCGCTCGGCCTGATCGAGCTGCTGTGCCGTCGCGGCTTTCTGAGAGAATAGCCGACGCGTGCGCTCGTACGCGCGCCGTGCGATTTCACGCTGAATCTCGAGTACGCTGATCTGCCGTGTCACCTCGGCTGTGCGAGCACCGACGGCTTCGCGTTGAGCGGTGACCTGCGCTCGCTCGAGAGCGAGCTGAGCAGTATCGACAATCGCGACGACCGCGCCGCGTGCGAGGGTCGTGCCTTCTACCGGCGTGAAGGTGAGCAGCTGTCCGGAAACTTCGGCCGAGACCGCGACTTCGTTCGCTTCGAAAGTGCCATAAGCGTCGGGTTGACGATCTCGATTGCAAGCGGCGAGAAAGGGCGAGATCAGCAGGAGCAGAGTCAGGCGTCGCATCAGCGAACCTCGATTCCGAGAGTTGTGAGCAGGTGAGCGCGGGCCTGTGCGAGCTCCACGCGATGAGTCGAGCGAGCGAGTCGGGCGGCGAGCACGTCGGTCTGCCGATCGACATAGTCGGCCGATGTGATGACTGCTTCGGAGTAACGAGTGCGGGTTTCGACAAGAATGCTTTCGCGAAGCGCGATGATCTCGTCGTCCTGTACCAATGCGGTTTCGAGGCGCTCGATTGAGACGATGTCCTGTTCGACCGCGCGACGAAGCGAGTTTGTGAAGTTCTTCTCTTCGGTGGTCAACAGGTCGCGCTGGAGTGCGAGCACCTGACGGTCCCGTCCGGTCGTGCCCCAGTTCCATGGAGTCCACTGCAGCTTGAGTCCGGTGAGCCAATAGCTGTCGAACTTGTCGCTCAGCTGTTTCAGGCCGGGCTTTCCGTATCCGAGACTGCCGAAGGCGAGGAGTCGCGGCTTGTCCTGCGAAGTCAAAACCGCTTCTGACCGGCGAAGAGCTTCACGCGAAAGCTCGAACTGCTGGTACTCCGGCCGATTGCGAAAATCCTGATAGGCGGGCGAAACCGGAATGCTTTGCGACAAGTCGGGAGTCGCGAGTGGAGCGTCGGGATCGATTGGCTTTCCGGTGAGATCGGCGAGCACCGCGATCGCAGCGTGACGAACTGCATTCTGTTCTGCGACCGCCTGCCGACGACGCAACAACTCGGCGCGGAGCGTGTTGCTTTCGCTCGTGAGCGCGGTGCCGGCCTTCACTCTGTCGTCCGCGACCGAGATCTGCGCTTCGAGGTCGATGATTGTGGTCGAAAGCTCGGCGGCCTGCGCCTGTGATCTGAGAGCAGTGAAGAACGCCGTGTTGACCGATTCGTTGATGCTGTACAACACGGCACGCACTCGTGCCTGTGACTCGGCGGTTTGCGCTCGCTCGACTGAACGTCGTGCGTTCAACGACGGATCGAAAAGTCTCTGCTGGGCTGACAGGCGTGCGTCGTACGTGTCCTTCGGCGGTTTCGGAATCGTGACGCCGGGGAGATTGACAGGAATTGATGCGACGTCCGACTGGTATTGCGCCTGGCTGTCGAACGAGAGAGTCGGCTTTAGATCCGCGGTGATGTTGCGCAGGCGTAGCGCCGACTGTGCCGCAACGATCTCGAGTTGACCGGCGCGCGGGTCGGTGCTGAGGGCTGATTCGCGAAGTGCGGGGAGCCGAAGTGAGTCGACTGATGTTTGAGAAATCGCGATCTGAATTGGAGCGATCAGAACGCAGAGCGATATGAGAAGTCGCTTCATGGTTCGATTCCTCCTCGAATGTAGATCGGCAGATCCTTGCGTCGCTGCTCGATGAACTTTGCGAATCCGTCGTCGTCGAAACCGAGCGCGGCGCGCAGCATTGGGCGTGCGGCGAAAGGAAAAACGCAGAGTGAAATGAGATTCACGAAGAACTGTGCGGCGTTGATGCGTCGCATGCGTCCGGCGCGCGCTTCGGTGGCGATCTGGTGCTCGAGCTTTTCGAATGCGGGCCGCACTGCGTCCGAGATATTTCCGCCGGCGATGTCGCCGAGGAGGTGTGTGATGCGCTCGGGGTGGTAGTGGAGCTCGGAGATGATGTAACCGGGGAGGTAGGGTGCGTGAGTCATCGCGGTGAGGTAGGTGTCGATGACGCGATCGATTTTTTCCGGGATGGGGAGGTCGCTTCCGATGATCTGGATGATTGCGGGAAACATTTTGCCGGCGGTCTCGCGGAATACTGCTTCGCTGAGTCGTTCTTTGGTGCGGAAGTAGTAGTGGAGGAGGGCCTGGTTGACGCCGGCTTCTTCGGCGATTTCCTGCATGCGTGCGCCGGCGGTTCCGCTGCGGATGAAAACGATTTTTGCGGCGTCGAGGATGCGCTGTTCGGTTTCGCCGTCGCGGTTAGGGGCGCGCTTCTTCGTTTTGATCATACAGTTTAATTAACTAGTTAAACAAATGTGTGCAATACCCCTTTCCGTAGTCCTGCTGCGGACTGCGCATTTCTTTATGTGGCATGAATCTCTCAATCGCAGAGCGCACGCATCCGCGGGATGCGACAATCACTTCAATAGAACAGAGACAGAAATGCCGACACGCAGATCGACTGCCCGCTGGGAAGGCGGGCTTAAGGGTGGAAAGGGAACATTCAAGGGGGAGAGCGGAGGGATCGGGGGTCAGTACAACTTCAGCTCGCGCTTCGAAGAAGGAGTTGGCTCGAATCCGGAAGAGTTGTTAGCGGCGGCCGAGGCGGCGTGCTTCAGCATGGCACTCGGTGGATCGCTGGAGAAGAACGGTACGCCGCCGACGAGCGTCGATACCGAAGCCGCAACAACAGTCTCGCCACAGCCGGAAGGCGGATTCAGAATCACTACGATCGCGCTGAAGGTCGCGGCGGTCGTACCTGGAATCGACGATGCGAAGTTTCAGGAGATCGCGAAGAAAACTTTAGAAACTTGCCCGGTATCGAAGACTTTTCACGGGAACGTCGATATCACTATCGATGCGAAGCTCGTTTCGTAGCTGGTTCAAGGCTACTTCAAGCGATCCGCTTTTCTCCGGTATCCCACATCGCGCGCGCGTCACATGCATCGCAGTTACCGCATGACCACCCGGGCGAGACGTCTTCACCGAAATGCTCCAGGATGAACTTCGTGCGGCAATCGGCTGTCTGGCAGAAGTCGATGATCGTGCGAAGTTTTTTCTGATCGTTCGCACGACGCTCTTCGTAATCCGTGAGGTCGTGACTCAGGTCGCATGAAGTGAGGTTGCCGCGCAGGCGCTGCCAGCGGCCGCCCCGATGTTCTCTCACAAGACCGTGTCGCTTGAGCAGCGCAAACACGATCTTCGCTTTGCGCTGTGGGACTTCAGTGATCTCGGTGATGTCGGCGAGCGCAACGGGCTGATCGAGCGGATACTTCTCGAGAGCGAGCGCGACCTTCGCGGCCTCTTCCACTTCCGGGTATTTGCCGCCGAGGAAGTAGGATTGAATGCGGCGGTCTTCGACACGGTAAAGCATCGTGCACGTCGCCGGTTTCCCATCGCGGCCGGCTCTCCCCGCTTCCTGATAGTAGGACTCGATCGATCCCGGGAAATGATAGTGAACGACGAAGCGAATGTTCTGCTTGTCTATCCCTAGGCCGAACGCATTCGTCGCGATGATCGCCTTGAGTGTGCCGTTCATGAACGCGTCCTGCACCGCCCTGCGGTCGGCAGCTGGTCGCTTGCCGTGATACAGTCCGATGTTGTGTCGCCCCGAAAGCTGTTGATGCAATCGCTCGGCTTCCTTCACAGTCGCGACGTAGATCACTCCGGAACCTTCTGTCTCATTCAGGATCTGCTCGACGACGGCGTCCTTGAGACTGTCATTCACAGTTCGCCGAACTTCGAAGCGCAGATTCGGTCGGGCGAATCCGGTGATTGTGATGTGCTGGTCGTGCATTCCGAGCTGTCGAACGATATCGTCCTGCACTTCCTGTGTAGCCGTCGCTGTGAGTGCCAGTATCGGCGGCCTTCCCAGACGTTTTGCGATGGAACCGAGGCTCAGGTAGTCGGGGCGGAAATCGTGTCCCCATTGGCTGACGCAATGCGCTTCGTCGATGACGAACAGGCTGACCTTGCGGGAGAGGAGTCTCTCGAAGAAATCGCGATCCTTGAATCGTTCGGGCGTGAGATAGAGAAGCTCGCCTTCGCCTTCGGATATCTGTCGGTGCGCCTCGCGTGTTTCACCGCTCGACAGATGCGAATGCATCGCAACGGTATCGACTCCCTGGGCGGTCATCTTGTCTTTCTGATCCTTCATCAGAGCGATGAGTGGACTGACTACGACTGTAAGTCCGGGAGTGGCCAGGGCTCCAAATTGATAAATGAGCGATTTGCCGCTGCCTGTCGGCATCACGACGAGTGCATCGCGACCGTCAAGCAGCGCTTTTATCGGCTCCCATTGGCCTTTGCGGAAATCATCATGGCCGAAGCGCTCGCGGAGCAGGACGCGGGCTTCTTTCTTGTCTGCCTTCGTCGTCATCGTGGATTCCTTTCGCATGAACTATTCCGCTTCGACGGACAGAACATCAAAAGTGATGGTCGCAGGGGGATTTGTGACTTGAGTTGGGAGAGCTTTTGATCTTCTCGATCCTGGAGCATCGGTAGATTTCAATCCGTGAAGACAAACACGGACCGAATGAACGTGTTCGCGATGACCGCCCCCGGCGTCGAGTCGATTCTCGCCCGCGAATTGTTCCACATGGGAATCAATCCCGGAGAAACCACACCGGGTGGCGTCTCATTCAGCGGAAAAATCGAGCACGTGATGCGCGCGAACCTCTGGTCACGAGTTGCTAACCGGGTAGTCGTCAGAGTCGACGAGTTCCACGCGTCAACATTTCACGAGCTGGAGCGGCGCGCGAAAAAAATCGAATGGTCGAGATTCCTTTCATCGAATCAGACAGCTCGATTCAGAGTCACCTGCCGGAAATCAAAGCTCTACCACTCCGACGCTGTCGCCGAGCGACTCGGCAAAGCCGTAGTTGCCGCGGTCGGTGCGAAGATCGAATCAGATGCTGACGACGAGAGTGAATCTGAATCGCAGCTCTTCATCGTTCGCATTGTCGATGACGAATGCACGATCAGCGTTGACAGCTCGGGAGCGCTGCTCCACCGCCGCGGGTATCGGCAAGCCGTCGCAAAGGCGCCACTCAGAGAAACGCTTGCTGCGGCAATGCTCTATGGATCGGGATGGGACATGAAATCGCCGCTCGTCGATCCGATGTGCGGATCGGGAACCATTGCAATCGAAGCGGCGATGATGGCGCGGAAAATCGCGCCCGGTGTCAACAGAACTTTCGCTTTTGAGCAGTGGCCCGACCACGACGCAAAAGCGTGGCAGGAAATGACAGAGAAGGCGCGTGCTGACGCGTTGCAAAAGGCACCGGGTCAAGTCGTCGCATCTGACCGCGACACTGGCGCGATCAGCGCAGCCGGCGACAACGCAGAACGCGCTGGCGTCGCAGCCGACGTCGACCTGAGTATACGATCGATTTCGGCGGCAGAGTTCCCCGACACTCCAGGGTGGGTCGTCACCAATCCGCCATACGGAGTTCGCGTAGGTGAGTCGGCTCCGCTCAGGAACCTCTACGCGCAGATCGGCAAAATCATCCGGGATCGTGCGCCCAGGTACCGGCTCGCACTACTTTCTGCAGATCCAGAGCTCGAGGCACAGCTCCGCCTCGATCTCGAGGAAGTCTTTCGAACCAGCAACGGCGGAATTCCGGTGCGACTGGTCATCGGGAGGGGATAGGTGACCGAAACGGGCCAGGTCTTTTCAATCAATTGTTCGCCGGGTGGCGTTCCCAAGCTTCCGGTTCCTGAAGGGCTGATCACTACCTCAGGCATTTTCGGGGACAGTCATCGGGACACCAGACATCACGGTGGGCCCGACCGCGCCGTAAGCATCTTCTCGGCCGAACGGATCCGCGCGCTTCAGGACGAGGGCCACCCGATCACGACCGGGAGCACCGGCGAAAACATCACTCTAAACGGTATCGACTGGGACCTGGTAGAACCGGGATGCCTGCTCGAGATCGGTGACGCCCTGCTCGAAATCACATCCTATGCGACCCCATGCAGGACGATCAAAGATTCATTTATCGATGAACGGTTCATCCGGATGTCACACAAGCACTTTCCGGGGTGGAGCCGAGTCTATGCGAGAGTACTTAGAGAAGGAATGGTTCGGACCGGGGACGCGGCGACCCTCACCCAGTCCGGCCTGAAGGCAAAGGGATGGCTGGAATCCCTGCTTTCATAAGAGACCCCTTGAAAACATCCGGAAAATCGCGGCCCCGGATTTGAATACAAATTCCCCCGCTGTAAGGCATCTGATGCCATAAAGCATCAGATGAACCGCTCGCCCTGCTCGGACGAGTGCACCAATACATCCTTGAGTTCAGGAGAGGCCGTGGAAATCGGCGATACGATCGATAGTCAAGACGAAGGCGACATTTCTCCGCGGCGAGCTCGCCGCCAGACGCGACCGGCTGCCGCAGATCATGAGGCCGAGGGCGCGACAATCGCCCGGTCAGAAAGCCGGCGCGCTAACGGCAAGTCTGCGAAATCCCGGCGAAACGGCCGGAATGGCAACGGCGACGGCAATTCGCCCCGGGAGCTGACCAACCTTCTGTCTGCTCTGCGTGACCTGCGCGACGGCGAGTTCACAGTTCGGCTCGAGAGCTCGAACGACCCTCTTCTGGACGACATAGCATCTGCGTTTAACGGAATAGCCGAGCGAAATGAGAAGCTCGCTTCCGAGGCGGTGCGGGTGAGCACGACGATCGGTCGCGAAGGACAGATGAACGAGCGCGCGACGATCGGTCGAGCGACTGGCGGATGGGCGACGATCACAAGCTCGATCAATGCACTCATCACCGACCTCGTCGCTCCGACAACAGAAGTTGCACGCGTGCTCACTGCTGTGGCCGAAGGCGATCTCGCGCAGAAGATGGTTCTCGAGATCGACGGAAAGTCCGTGCAGGGTGAGTTCCTGCGCATCGGCACGACAGTGAACACGATGGTCGATCAGCTCTCCGCATTCGCATCCGAAGTGACGCGTGTTGCGCGCGAAGTAGGAACTGAAGGAAGACTGGGCGGCCAGGCCAACGTGCCAGGCGTTGCAGGAACGTGGAAGGACCTGACGGACAATGTGAACTTCATGGCCTCGAACCTCACTGGCCAGGTGCGAAACATCGCCGACGTGACGACCGCCGTCGCCCGTGGCGATCTCTCCAGAAAAATCACCGCCGACGCAAAAGGCGAAATCCTCGAGCTGAAGAACACGATCAACACGATGGTCGACCAGCTCTCTGGATTTGCATCCGAAGTAACGCGCGTCGCGCGCGAAGTAGGAACAGATGGGCGGCTTGGCGGACAAGCGAACGTGCCGGGAGTTGCAGGAACGTGGAAGGATCTCACCGACAACGTGAACACTCTCGCAGGAAACCTGACGAGTCAGGTGCGTAACATCGCCGACGTGACGACAGCTGTCGCGAAGGGAGATCTCTCGAGAAAGATCACCGTTGAAGCGAAAGGTGAAACGCTCGAGCTCAAGAACACGATCAACACGATGGTCGATCAGCTTTCCGGTTTCGCATCCGAAGTAACACGCGTTGCCCGCGAAGTAGGAACGGAAGGAAAGCTCGGCGGACAGGCCAGCGTGCCGGGTGTAGCGGGAACGTGGAAGGACCTGACCGACAACGTGAACTTCATGGCGTCCAACCTCACGGGTCAGGTGCGAAACATCGCCGACGTGACGACCGCCGTTGCAAAGGGAGACCTCTCGAGGAAGATCACAGCGGACGCGCAAGGCGAAGTGCTCGAGCTCAAGAACACGATCAACACGATGGTCGATCAGCTCTCAGCATTCGCTGCCGAAGTAACGCGCGTGGCGAAAGAAGTAGGAACTGAAGGAAAGCTCGGTGGCCAGGCAGAAGTGCCGGGTGTCGGTGGAACGTGGAAGGATCTCACCGACAACGTGAACGCGATGGCGTCGAACCTCACGGGTCAGATTCGAAATATCGCCGACGTGACGACGGCTGTCGCGAAGGGAGATCTCTCGAGAAAGATCACCGTCGATGTGCAAGGCGAGATTCTCGAGCTGAAGGAAACCATCAACGCGATGGTGGACTCACTCCGAATCTTTGCCGGCGAAGTAACACGCGTCGCGAAGGAAGTAGGAACCGAAGGACTCCTCGGCGGCCAGGCTGAAGTGCCTGACGTCGCAGGTACCTGGAAGGATCTCACGGACAACGTGAATTTCATGGCGTCGAACCTCACGGGTCAGGTGCGTAATATCGCCGACGTGACGACCGCCGTGGCGCGAGGCGACCTCTCGAGAAAGATCACCGCAGATGCGCGCGGCGAAATTCTCGAGCTCAAGAACACGATCAACATCATGGTTGACCAGCTCTCGGCGTTCGCTGCGGAAGTAACGCGCGTGGCCCGCGAGGTGGGAACTGAAGGAAAGCTCGGCGGCCAGGCGAATGTGCCCGGTGTCGGTGGAACGTGGAAGGATCTCACCGACAACGTGAACTTCATGGCGTCGAACCTCACCGGTCAGGTGCGAAACATCGCCGACGTGACGACCGCCGTCGCGAAGGGAGATCTGTCGAGAAAGATCACCGTCGAGGCGAAAGGTGAAACGCTCGAGCTCAAAAACACGATCAACACGATGGTGGACCAGCTCTCTTCATTCGCCGACGAAGTAACACGCGTGGCGAAGGAAGTGGGA
>JBDTNA010000033.1:0-14393 GCA_039933985.1 Gemmatimonadales bacterium
AACTGCCGACACGCGGATTTTCAGTCCGCTGCTCTACCAACTGAGCTACCTGGCCAGTACTGCCACGCCGCATGCGGCGCGGTTCGCAATGTAATTCTGCCCCTACTGCGCTGGAACCCCTCGCTCACCCTCGGTACGCGTCATGCTATTTACTGTTCCTGAGAGGGCATACCACGTGATTCCGAACCAGCGATCCACGGAGATTCAATGAGCAAGCTGCTGCGCGGTGTCGCCGCGGGTTATGGAGCGAGGAAACTCACTGGCGGCTGCGGCTGCATGGGCATCGTCGTCTTCATCATCCTGTGGTGGATTCTCGGCCACTTCGGAATCTTCCAGTAGGATCTACTCCTTCGGCTTCGCTCCATGCGTGGCGGTGATCACCGACTTGATCCCGCCACGCAGATTGAAGTCGCCGACGACCTTCATCCACCTCGGTTTCGATGCCGCCGCAAGGTCATCGAGAATTCGATTCACTGCCCGCTCGTAAAAGATTCCGTCGTTCCGAAAGCTCCATAGATAGAGCTTGAGACTCTTCAGCTCGAGACAGAGCTCCGCCGGCACGTACGTGATCCTGATGATTCCGAAATCCGGCGCTCCACCCTTCAACAGCGCAAGTTCTTCCGCATCACTCTCGATGCCCCCAAGCGGGCAGAGCGATGTGAACTCGTTGCAGTCCATGTGAATTTCGTATTCGCGATCCGCATATGGATTCGCGAATGTCTCCAGCAGCTCGGGCTTTGGCATTATTGGAAGGAAATTAACTGCTAGCCCTGTGTCTCGTCCTCTCTGAGCTGGCGAGACATTTCCTCGAGAAGACGCACTTCTTCGGTCGTCAGGCTCTCAATCCCGTGCTTCGAGATCTTATCGAGCACGATGTCGAGCCGCTCGGCCGATTGGCGCGTTGACTCAGCAGGCGCACGCGGGATAGTCGCCGAACGTGCCGGCTTCGCCGCAACCGCGTTGCTCTGCGCCACGACTTCATCGATTCCTTCGGCGCGCTCACCACGATCGCGACGAGGGCGAGTACGAGGAACCGCTCGAATTCCATCCTCGGGCTCTTCCGGAACCGGCGATACCCATCGGCGGAAGTTGTCGAGCCCCCCAAACGCCGAGACGCGCAGATAGATCCATCCGAAGGCGAGTCCGCCGAGATGTGCAAACCATCCAATGCCCGATCCGCTTCTGGCCGACGAAATACCCATCGCGAGGTTGATCAAGGCAAGCCACACGACGAGCCACTTCGTCTTCATCGGCATCACGCCGAAGAGATAGACCTCGTCGTCCGGCCATCTCAGCGCGTAAGCGAGCAGCACACCCATGATTGCTGCCGATGCGCCGACAAGTCCTGCTTGTCCTTCGAACAGAAGGTGCGCGATTGCTCCACCGATACCACACCACAGGTAGAAGTACACGAAGCCGCGCGCGCTCCAGAGATGTTCGATGCGCGGCCCGAACATCCACAGCGACAGCATGTTGAACGCGAGATGCCACAATCCCGCGTGCACGAACATGTAGGTCGCAATTGTCCACCACGCTGCAGGGAAATTTCCCGGATCCAGTCCGAGCGCGCGGAACACAGGATCTCCGCCAAAGAGCGTCAGCTGGAGGAAATACACGCCGACATTCGCCGCTATCAGCCATTGGACGGCTGGCGTCATTCTGGGTTGCGAAGGCGAATCGTACAGCGTGTCGGACATATGGTGCCTGCGAGTGTTACTGCTGTGTAATCTGAGTTGCTTCTTCTTTCTACCCCGCCGCGAGGCGGACGATCTCTTCACAAAGCTCGGGAAACGCTATTCCCGCCGCCGCCGCTCCCTGCGGTATCAGACTCAGTTCGGTCATCCCTGGCAACGTGTTGGCCTCGAGACAATAGAACTCGCCGCGACTTCCTTCATCATCGGACTGTGACAGCCGAAAATCAATCCGTGCATAGCCACGAAGTTTGAGGGATTTGAACGCAGCCACCGCCTGCTGCTGAACCCGCGACGTCTCTTCGGCAGACAGCTTCGCCGGAAATTCCTCTGTCGCCATCCCTGCCGTGTACTTGCACTCGTAGTCGTAAATCTCGTGCACCGGCTTGATCTCACCTACAGGCAGAGCGCGGTCTCCAAGGATGCCAACCGTCAGCTCACGACCAGGGATGAACCGCTCGATCATCACCTCGTCATCATAGCGCCATGCTTCGGTAATCGCCGCATCGAGGCCAGCACTCTCTTTTACGACAGAAAGCCCGACGGTGGATCCCTGCTTGGACGGCTTGACTACAACCGGAAATCCGATCGCGCGCTCCACCTCATCCACCGTCGCAGGCGCCATCATCCAGTCAGCCGTCTGAACGCCCGCCGAGCGAAAGAGAACCTTCGACAATTCCTTGTCCATCGCCAGAGCGCTGGAGAGGTGTCCACTTCCCGTGTATTTGATATGCGCCATGTCGAGCAGTGCCTGCAGTGTCCCGTCCTCTCCCTGTCCGCCATGCAATGCAAGAAAAACAACATCGGCTTCCGCAATTTCCGGCATTCGTTCGAGTGCCGGCAGGAATGATCCCCCCGTCGTTGCGGCAAGCGCTTCGAGAGACGGCGGCTCAGTACCAACAGCGCTCGTCGCGAGACGCTGCTGCTCGGCTTCAGTGATTGGGCCCTTTGAAGGGTCGAAGGCAGTCACATCATTACCCTTCGCCCTGAGTGCCAGCACGATCCGGATGCCGGAAGCGAGAGACACGTTTCTCTCCGCCGAGGCGCCGCCCATCAATACGGTGATCTTCACGTTCTACCTTGTCATCATGTAGTGGAGCATGTCGGATCGTGTGACGATTCCCTGAATGCTGCCGTTCGTTCGCACGAGAACCGCGGGATTCGACTTTGACAGCAGCTTGACTACGCTTTCAATCGGTTGGTCACTCGAAATCATCGGGAATGGCGAATCCATTACTTCGCTGACCGACGCATCGAGCAGCTTTGGATTCTCGAGACTCTTCTGCGAGAGTGACCAGTCACT
Source organism: Gemmatimonadales bacterium (assembly GCA_039933985.1). Lineage (GTDB taxonomy): Bacteria > Gemmatimonadota > Gemmatimonadetes > Gemmatimonadales > Gemmatimonadaceae > UBA4720. The sequence continues at coordinate 2,995 of JBDTNA010000033.1, forward strand.
CACCGAGCCGACGCAATTCTCCCCATCCATCACTGGCAGCTGCGAAATGTCGTGCAGCGACATGAGCCCAAGCGCCTGTCTTACCGGCGCGCCCGGGCTCGTGCTTACGACATTCGGTGTTTCGCTTTCTTTTCGCCCGAGCACGTGGAGAAGCGTTACGCGCTGTGTATCGAGCATCTGGTTCTCGCGCATCCACTCGTCGCTGTAGAGCTTCGAGAGATATCGCTCACCCGTGTCGCAAAGCACGGTCACGACAAAGGCATTCGGATCATCCACTTCTCGCGCGACGCGTAGCGCGACGTGCGCGATCAGCCCGGAGGATCCGCCGACGAACAAGCCTTCCTCGCGCGTCAGCCGACGAGCCATTGCAAATGATTCTTTATCGGTGACAGTCTGAAAATCGTCGACCACGCTCATGTCGAGCGTTCCCGGAATCTTGTCCTGCCCGATGCCTTCGATTTTGTAGGGAACACCTTCGCGAATCTCTTTGCCGTCGGTGCGCCAGTAGTCGGCGAGGATCGAACCGACCGGATCGCCGGCGATGATTCTGATGTTCGGATTTTTTTCCTTCAGGTAGCGGCCGACACCGGTAATTGTCCCGCCTGTTCCCGCTGCTGCAACGAAATGCGTAATGCGTCCCTCGGTCTGCTCCCACAGCTCGGGTCCGGTGACGTCGTAATGCGCCTGCGGATTTGCATCGTTGTAGAACTGGTCGGCAAGAATCGCATTAGGAGTTTCCTTCGCAATTCGCTTTGCCATCATCACGTAACTGTCGGGATGGTCGGGCGGCACTGCCGTTGGGGTGATAATGACTTCAGCCCCGAACGCCTTGAGCAGCCGCACTTTTTCCTGGGACATCTTGTCCGGCATTGTGAAAATGCATTTATAGCCGCGAAGTGCAGCTGCGATGGCGAGAGCGGTTCCGGTGTTTCCGCTCGTGCCTTCGACTATCGTTCCGCCCGGCTTGAGCTTTCCTTCGCGCTCTGCTTTCTCGATGATCGGTATCGCGATCCGGTCCTTTATCGATCCGCCGGGATTGAAGAACTCTGCCTTCCCGTAAACCGGAGTGCGAATCCCGCGGGTCACTGCGTTGAGACGAATCAGCGGTGTCCACGCGATTGTCTCCAGCACATTGTCATACGGCCGGCGATTTCTCTCCTGCTGAGCCATTAGTGCGCCGAGTCGGCCGGTGACACGCCTGCTTTTTTCAGAATCGTGTCACCCGGGAGTGGAGGTGCTTCGGGATGACGGAAGTAGACCGGAAACAGGATCGACACGTGAACGGGCTGGCCCCTGGTCTTCGCTGGAATGAACCGAAGCTCATTTGATCCTTTCACAGCAGCCGAATCCATCGGTGCGAAGCCGGACGTCTCGGCGACATGCGTCGATTCGGGAACGATCGAGCCTTCCTTGTCGATAAAAACACGCAGGGTGACGTTGGCCTGAACCTTCTTCGAGTAGAGCGAAGGAGGATACCTGAACGGGAGCTCCTTGTTCAGCATCACCGGTAGAACGTCGGGTCTGGGGCCCACACCCGGAAAGGATTCGCTCGATCCTGCATCCTTGTTACATCCGGCAACGACCATCGCGAGCATCAACATCATCCATCCGGATTTCATCGGCATCACGATAATCTACCCCTGCCTTGCACGAGTAACGAGTTGATTCAGAAGTGTCAGAGCTTCGAGCGGAGTCATCGAATCAGGGTTCATATCTCGCAGCTCATCCATCACCGGATGGGGCAGCGAGCCGAACAATCCGAGTTGTTCCTGGGCACCTTTCGGGTCTGAATCCGGCGATCCCTTGCCTTTTGCCCCTGGTTTCCGCGTGCTCCCAAGCGCTGATACGATCTGCTCACCCTCGAAGAGCGCAAGCAATTTTCTCGCCCGCTCGAGCACTACCGGGGGGAGTCCGGCGAGGCGTCCTACCTCGATTCCATAAGACCTGTTCGCGCCACCTTCAACGAGCCGATGTAGAAAGAGTACCTGGTCGCCGACTTCTCTGACCTCCACGCTATAGTTGCAAGCTGCTACTAATTCGTCGGTCAGTTGAGTGAGCTCGTGATAGTGCGTGGCAAATACCGTTTTGCACTTCACCACGTCGTGGAGGTATTCGCTCACCGACCACGCGATGGAAACGCCATCGTAGGTTGACGTGCCACGGCCGATCTCGTCGAGCAGGACAAGGCTTCGATGCGTTGCCGTATGCAGAATTGCACTGGTCTCCGACATCTCCACCATGAACGTGGATTGTCCGCGCACCAGATTGTCGCTCGCACCGACACGTGTGAACAGTCTGTCGACAACGCCAATCGTTGCTTTCGACGCAGGAACGAAGCTCCCGATCTGCGCCATCAGCACGATCAACCCTATCTGACGAAGGATCGTCGACTTGCCCGACATGTTCGGTCCCGTAAGGATGATCATCCTCGCATCCTCGGGAAGCCGCACGTCGTTCGGGATGAATTTCTCCCGCGCCATCATGCGCTCGACTACCGGATGCCTGCCGCCAACGATATCCAGGGCGAATTCATCAGACACAACCGGTCGCACATATCCTTCGCGCCCCGCCACTTCTGCGAGTGTCGACAGAACATCCAGCTCCGCCGTTATCTGCGCCGCGCATTGCAGCCGTCTGATCTCTGCTCCAATTCTCTTTCTCAGGGCTTCGAAGATCTCCCGTTCTCTTTCTTCGATTCGCTCTGCCGCGGTGAGAACTTTCTCCTCGTGCTCTTTCAAAGCCGGCGTGACATATCGCTCGGCACCCGTGAGTGTCTGTCGCCGCTGATAATCCGCGGGTACCAGGTGAGCGTTGGTGTTCGTTACTTCGATGAAATACCCGAACACGCGATTGTAGCCGACCTTGAGAGAATGAATTCCGGTGCGCGCTCGCTCGTCCATCTGGATTTTCGCGATCGCGTCTTTGCCGCCGTCGCGGAGTGATCGCCATTCATCCAGCTCGACGTCCACGCCTTCGCGGATGCAGATCTCATCGCCCATCGCAACTGGAGGACGCTCGACTATGGTGGCGATTATATCGTCGCCCAGATCTGCACACCCGTCCCATCTCTCCATCAGCTTCGCGAGCGGTCCGTCAGCAAATCGCACGGAGCCCACCAGCTTCTCCAGAACCCCATGCACAACCGGCAGACGATTGATCGAATCCCCAAGTGCTCGGAGGTCTCGCGGATTTCCGCGACCGGCCGCGGCCTTGCTTGCGAGCCTCTCTATGTCACGGACTCCATCGAGCGCATCACGCAGCGCCTCTCTCCCAATGGGGTCAGAGTCGAATAGCGACACGGCATCGAGACGCGCATCGATCTCCTGACGCGTTGTAAGCGGAGTGAGAATCCACAGGCGCAGAAGCCGGGAGCCCATCGGAGTCAGCGTTCGGTCGAGAACCGAAAGCAGAGTTCCTCCGGTATCACCGCCACGCAGCGATTCAACCAGCTCGAGATTGCGACGCGTCATCTCGTCCAGCGGCATTGTTCCGCCAGGACGCTCGATTATCGGACGAGAGAGATGGGGAACGCCACCGGGCTGCAGCTCATGCATGTAGCGCATGAGCGCCCCAGCGGCTGACAGCGCTGCAGAATCCTGATCGCCAATTCCAAGACCTTCGACTGACGCGACCCCGAAGTGTCGGGCGATATCACCGGAAGCGAGCGCCGGATCGAACTCCCACGCCTCACGCTCGGTGACGAGCGCACCTTCGTCCCGATTCTGCTCAATCAGCTTCGCTGCCGGACTCATGTTGCGCGCAACGAGAATCTCGCGCGGTGAGAGTCGCGACAGCACCGCGTCGGTGTCGCCTTCTGCGGTGACTATCAGCCTGAATTCACCGGTGGAAAGATCGGCCGCTGCAACTCCAACGTGATCGCCTGCCGGAAAAACCGCGCAGAGAAAATTGTTTCTCGCTCGGTCGAGCAGGTCATCGGAGAAAGCGGCGCCAGGAGTGATCGTCTCGACGACTGCACGTCGCACGATTCCCTTCGCCTGCTTTGGATCTTCCGTCTGTTCGCAGATCGAGACGCGAAACCCCTGCTGAACCAGTCGTCGCAGGTATTCACCCGCCGCTTTCACTGGAACGCCCGCCAGCGGCACCTCGGCTGAACCACCGTTGTTTCGGGACGTCAGCGTCAGCCCCAGGGCGCGGGATGCTACTTCCGCATCCTCGTAGAACATCTCGTAGAAATCACCCATCCGGAAGAAAAGGATCGCGTTCTGATGTTGATCCTTTATCTCCCGGTACTGCTGCATCAACGGAGTTGATGTCGCGCGACTCACTTTATGTCGGCCTGTACTACGATTCCCTCGATCTGTTTGGCCTTGAGTGATCTCTGAACGGCGGTTGCCTGCGCGTTTGTCGCGTACTTGCCGATTCGCACTCTGAACGGCGCCGATGTGCCGTCGACACGCGCTTCATATCCGCTCTTCTTGAGCTTCGCAACCATCGCATCGGCTTGCGATTTCGCATTGTACGCCGCGATCTGAACCGAGTATGTCTTACCTCCACTGGCGCTCGAGGGCACCGGTGGAGCAGTACGCGGCGTCTCAACCATTGTCGGTCCGGTATCACGCGGCTTCGACGGAGGCTGTGGCCGGGTCTTAGGTGCTGGTGCCTGCACAACGGGATCCGCTACAGGCCTGGACGGTGGTGTCGCAACAATTGCTGTCTTCACGCTGTCCACGACAACCGGCGCAGGAGGTGCAACCGGCTTGACCGCTATCACACTCGAGTCTACCGGTGACGGATTTGCCGGTGCGGCAACCGGCGAACTCATTGCACTGGTTGTAGCGTCCACTGCAGGCGGCGTTGATGGAGCACCGATAACTATTCCGGCGCAACGCTGGTTTAGGTAGTTGATCTGGTTTCTCAGCTCCGCATCTGATTCACTCGTGATCGCCAGCGCCTGGATGAGCGCGGTGCATCCACCCTGCACGTCGTTCTTGTCGAACAGCGCACGAGCAGTCCAGTAAGTGGCTCTTCCTCTTGCCGGGCTGTCTGGATGTTCAGCTGCCAGTCGATTGAGATGACGTAGTGCTCCATCGTAGTTCGCACGCGCCAGCTCGAGCTGCGCAAGCCTGATGAGCGCATCGTCAACACGAGGCGACAACGAATAGTCCACTACGAGACGGCGGTAATCCATTTCCGCTTCCGCGGCAGTCGCAGCGAGTATTGCACGCCAGTAAACCCCTTCTGCGTAATCATTCGATCCTGGAGCTGCGATTGAAATCATCGAATCCACGAGCGCACGCCCGGCGACGGCATTGCCGTCGTTCACCATCATCTGGGCGCGACGGTAGACCGGGTTGACTCCCACCGGCGCCTGCGCGCTTCCGACGATCGGGAAAATTGCGAGTATCGCTCCACACAAGAATGCTCTCGACATCATGCCACTCCCCACTTCGTTATGCCGCCATATTGCGTTCATCTTCGACACACATTGCCAGTACCAGTGTAGCCATCACTTGCTCCTCCGAAGAGAATCTCGTCTCCTTGAGGGTGATGTCCGCTTCGAGCAGCGCATTCAACGCTCGATCGAGTGATTCAGTCGTCCAGCGTTCAACCGCAGACGCCCATGCCGACGCTGCAGAACCCCACGGACGCCCGGTAAATATGGAACCCGCCTGCTTCAGGAAATTGAAGTATTCGCCCTGAAGTCTGCCTAGTGATAGCCCTTCGTTACGCTTTGCCTTCCCCCACGCCAGCGCAATGGTCTGCGTCGCCAGTGCCATCACCATCGAAACTGCTGACATCTTCGGCTGACTGAGAATCTGTGGCAGCAGCTCGAGCGCCCTGGTGACGTTTCGCATCGCTACCTGATCCAGAAAATCCGCCATCGTCTCGCCGCGTCGCACGCCAACGACCGCGCTGACATCGGACTCCTGTATCTCACGCCCGTATGCAAAGCTTGCAAGCTTATCGAGCTCAGCAACGAGCAGATGAAGATCGGTCCCGACTGCCGATTGTAGCAGGTCAGCCGCTTCAGCGGTAATTTTTGTCTGAAACTGTGTCGTCGCATGGTGCGCGATCCACTTTGGAATTCGATCGGCTGAGAGATAATCGAATTCCATCGGTGTCGAGTTCTTTGCGAGATCCTTGTCTGTTTTTCCGGCGGATGTCTCGAGCAGAAGAACCATTACATCGGATGATGGATTGGCCAGATACTTGTCGAGGATTTTTCGCGCGTCTTTCTTGAGCGCGCTCGCATCCTTGATTACCAGTACGCGCCGATCGGCCATCATGGGAAGTGCGGACAGCATCGCGTCCAGGGATTTCGCATCTACTTCCTGCGCGCGCTTTACGTCCATGTTGAAGTCGCGCATGCCAGGCTCGATTGCTGCCTCGAGCAGCTGCTTCACCGCATCTTCTTTCTGAAAATCGTCTTCGCCACAGATGTAGTAAGCCCCATCGAATGTCCCTCTCTTGAGAGCGTCGCGAAGGGTCTTCAGGGCAATGGCGGACACACTGCTAATATAAATGTCCGCGGATTGCCGACGATATTTCGCTGACTACCGGGCGGTAGTCGTCAGGTCGATCGATGCGAAGTGAACGGGCGCCTGCTCGGCGAACAGTGCAGCGGTCCATATCGGAAGGCCGGCAGGAACTGAAGCGACCATTTCCGGAGCCGGGGACGACATCACACCACCCGGAGCGACGGCGGTGGCGACTACCGGCGGAAGAGTGATGTCCTGCGGGTAATCGACTCTCCGCAGAGAAACTCCGATGTAGCCCAGCATTACGACGCTGGTCAGGCCTACAGCGGCGGCAAATTTTCGGGTACGACCCGACTGAAGAGCCACCTGGTCTGCCATCTTCGCCTCATGCAGCCTTTGCTGCAGGCGCACAGAAAAATCCGGCGATAGCTCTACCGCCGGAAGGTTTCTGAAAAGCATGAGGGATCTGCGAACACTCACATCCTGACGGGCACAGCCATCACATTCGTTAAGGTGCATCTGCATGCCGACCAGCTCGATGCCGGACAGCGTATCGTCGACGAATGCTAGGTGGTTTTCTCGGAATGCCCGACAGTCCATTTGGGAGGCGTTGAAGGTTCGGAAATCAGTACCCGAATGTGGGGTACTGGTTCCCGAATCCTCAACCCCTTTCCTGCTATTCCATATATGGTGCTACGATCTCCGCAAACGAGTTCCGGGCCCTGTTAAGCCGCGACTTCACCGTGCCCAGGTTGCAGTCCGTAATCTCTGCGATTTCCTCGTACGACTTGCCCTCGAGCTCACGCAGAATGAACACGTTTCTGTGATGTTCGGGCAGCTTTGCCACCGACTCCTCCACGATCTCGCGGAGATGCCGCTTCCGGTACATGTCGTCCGGGCGTGAGTTGGTGTCCTCGAACTGCAGCGGACGATCGTCATCCTGCCAGTTCTTCTGCACTGTCTGGAAGAGCACGAGTGGATTCCGCGAACGGTTTCTCAGCTCGTTTTTCGCCAGGTTGGATGCAATGGTATAAGCCCACGTCGAGAACTTCTTCGAGCGGTCAAACCTGTGGAGATGCCGGTACACCCGGATGAAAACTTCCTGGACCAGATCTTCCGCCTTCTCACGGTCGCCGATCGTGCGATATATGAAGTTCAGAAGCCGCGTCTGATACCGTTCGACCAGCTCCGAAAAAGCCCTTTCTTCACCGCCAAGGAACGCTGTGACGACGCCTGAGTCGTCCATCGCCTTCAGCTGCTCCCTGACACTCGCCCCCTGCGGCTGAACCGCCTGCCTACGAGCGATACTTGACATTGCTGCTACCCCCAAAATTTGAGAATCCGACAAGGAAGGGAACTAAGGTCTGCCTCCTGATTTGAGATTCTTCGACGCATCCTGATATAGCAGAGCTTGTGCCGATCCTGGAACACGACTTAAACTCTTATATATCAAGGAGTTAGTCCAATAGGATCAATCCTGTTGTCCAGTTATGAACCATCGCGCGTCCTCGAAAAGGGACACTCTTTCACAATGGTTATACGTGTATTGGATGCTTTTTGGTTCTGCGGGGTTTACCCCGAAATCATCCCTGGGCGGATGAGTGCTGCGGCGAAAAGGAGCCCGATCATGGTTTTGCCGTCCTTGATCTCTCCCTTCGCAACCATTGAAATCGCCTCTGAAAGGCTAACGACCTGAAGGTCGAGAATTTCGTCCGGCTCGAGTGATGAGCTCCCCGCTGTCAGACCACTCGCCGCGAAAAGATGAATGCTCTCGTCCGTAAACCCGGGAGTCGTATAGAACGTTGTCATCCTGACCATCCGCTCTGCCGAGTAGCCGGTTTCCTCTCTCAGTTCCCGGTGAGCGCAGGCGTCGGGCGCCTCGTCCTTATCCAGCCTGCCGGCCGGGATCTCGAATACAAAGTCGCCAGCCGCATATCGGTACTGCCGAATCAGGACAATGCGTGGATCGGCCGCGGTCGGATCATCGAGAAACGGGACAACAGCACTCGCACCTGGATGGCGGATCATCTCCAGCTCTCCGACAGTGCCATTCGGAAAGCGTACCGTATCAACATCGAGGGAGATCACGCGTCCGTTGTAAACCCGGCGCGACGAAATTGCTCCGGGTTGCCCGGTCAAGCTTCTACGGCCTCTCGCACGGATGCCGGCCCGAACGCAAGAGCCTCCAGCGGCTGTTTGATCAGCTCGGGATTTCCTACGACGAGAATCTGCAGCTCTTCAGGCTTCACATACTTCCGCGCCGCATTCAGAACGTGACGCGTAGTCACGGCTCCAATGTTTTCGCGATACGTATCGTAATAGTCCTCCGGAAGGCCGAAGATCGCGAGATTCGCAAGCGCGGATGCGATAGCGGCCGTCGTTTCATATCGAATTGGAAAAACACCCTCGAGATAGCTCGTCGCGAGAGTCAGCTCGTCCTCGCTGATTTTCTTTTCCCGCATTCGATCGATTTCCTTCAGCGTTTCCGTGATCGCCGCGGCTGTTACTTCACTCTGAACAGCGGTCGAGATCACGAACGGCCCCGACTGCCGCCGCCAGTCGAAGTACGAGCTCGCGCCGTACGTGTAGCCGTGAGCCTCTCGAAGATTCAGGTTGATCCGCGACGAGAAGAGTCCGCCGAGTACGGCGTTCATTACCACGATGCGGAAGTAATCAGGGTGTGAGCGTGGAACTCCAACGTGACCAATCCGGATCTCTGACTGGGCTGCGTCGGCCTTGGGAACGATCTCGATCGCGCGCGATGCTCTTGCGGGAGTGTCTGCATTGACCGGCGTCGTAGCACGTTCTCCCTTCCATTCTCCGAACGCTTTCGTTGCAAGCCCGATTCCTTCCTCGGGTGTAACGTCGCCCACCATGATCAACGTCATCGCCTGGGGGACGTAGTTGTTCCGATAGAATTCCGCGATGTCGTCGCGCCGTATCGCCGACACTGATTTCGTGCTTCCACTCATTGGCTCTGCAAAGCGCGCTTTGCCCGCATATACGAAACGCGAGAACGACTCCTCTGCCAGTCCCCGCGGTTCATCCAGAATCTGCATACGCTCGGCAACCCGCTCTGCCTTGAGCCGCTCGATGTCCTCCTCGTTGAATGCCGGTGTAGTTATCACCTCAGCGAGTATCTCGAACGCCTCAGGCAATCGGCTCTTGAGGACCGTCATGCTTGCGACTGTGCTGTCCCAGTCTGCGCCGGTTTCGAGCGATGTACCGAGCTTCTCGAGGTCGAGCGTCAGCTCCGTTCCGTCGCGCGAAGCTGTACCCTCTCTCAACGCCTTCGCAGTCAGCTCGGCGATACCTTCTTTTCCTTTTGCATCGCCCAACGCAGTCGCATCGATCACCATGACGGTGCTGACAATCGGAAGCTTCGGCACCGTCGCCACGATGATGTTCAACCCATTCTCGAGCCGATCGCGAACGAATTTCGGGAAATGATACTCGCGTGCCGGTCCTGGTTCTGGCCGTGTCGCTACGGTCATGATGCGGCTACCTCGGCAAGCTCTGCATCGGTCGAAGCCGGATCTTCGGATCGCGGAACATACAAAAGCTTGGCCCTGTTGTCTGACCCGAGATACTCGCGGACAAAACTGTTGATCCTGTCGGCAGTCACAGCTTCGTACTTTTCCGCCTGCTTGTTGACCAGCGTCGGATCGCCCAGCAGCGTAGCGTACATCGAGATTCGGTCGGCTCGCTCGCTTGCGGATTGAAGTGCGGTCACGAGGTCGGTCTGAATGAGGGCGACTGCACGTTCTACCTCTTCGGCTGTCACGCCGTCTTTGACGAGCTTGTCGATCTGGCGCTCCACTTCGTGCTCGAGCTGATCCGCAGATGTCTCCGGTCTTGCGGTGACGTCTACGATCAGCAAATCGCTTCCCTTCGCCAGGTCGAAGGTGAACGCGCTTGCGTCAGCAGCAATTTGTCTTTCGCGAACGAGAGCGCGATACAACCTGCTGCCACGTCGCATTCCAAGAATCGCGGCCGTCACGCTTGACTCGTAGTATCGCTCGCTGCCGAACACCGGAGTGCGAAACGCAAGATAGAGTCGCGGAAGGCTTACATCATCCTCGACGACGCGGCGAAGTGTCGTGTCGAATTTGGATGGCAGCTCGATTCTCTGAAGGGGAGGCTTTCCCTGTCCTCGTGGAATCTGTCCAAAGAATTGTTCGACCAGCTTTCGCGCTTCGACGGGATCGAAATCGCCGGCTATCGACAGAACGGCGTTGTCAGGTGTGTAGTACGTCCGGAAGAACTGTTCGACGTCTTCGAGCGAAGCTTCTGAGAGGTGTTCCATCGACCCGATCAACGAGTGATGGAATGGATGCCATTCCGGAAACGCCAGCTCCGGCAGCTTTTCCCACCACGTACCATATGGCTGGTTGTCGACTGACCACCGTCGCTCGTTCTTAACTACATCGCGTTGTGTGTCGAGCTTTTTCTGCGTCATTGCGGGAAGCAATGCGCCCATCCTATCAGCTTCGAGCCACAGGGCCAGGGCCAGTTGGTTGGAAGGAACGGTCTCGAAGTAGTTGGTGCGATCGAGCCAGGTGCTGCCGGTTAGCGTGCCGCCGGCTCGTTGAACGAGCTCGAAATGCTCGTTCGCACCGACGTGTTCAGAGCCCTGAAACAGCATGTGTTCGAAGAGGTGAGCGAATCCCGTCCTGCCTTCACGCTCATTCGCAGATCCAACGTGATACCACAGATTTACCGCGACGATCGGAGCGGTATTGTCCTGCGATAGGGTTACTACGAGCCCGTTGGCGAGCGTGTATGTATCGATCGGTATTTGCATGACTCTAAATTGAATGTCGCTTCAGGCAGAGTAACCCAATGCCGTCATGGTCTCAATTGTCCGCAACCGCTTAATGATTATCGTCGCACTTATTGCAGCAGCGCTGCTTGGCCTGTTCCTGTGCTTTGTCGGCGCAGTCTGGCTCTTTCAGGAAA
>JBDTNA010000034.1:0-14302 GCA_039933985.1 Gemmatimonadales bacterium
AAAACCAGCATCGTGCCGATCAGCGTGGTTTCGCCATGACTCGCGCGCGCGCTCCCGAGCACCACAAGCACGACACCACCAAGGGAGAGCGCGATTCCACCAAGAACTCTCCGGTTCACCCGATCGACACCGCGAACACGGCTCAGGATCGCAATCAGAGCAGGCGTTGCCGCAACGATGAGAGCAGCGTTGCCGACGTTCGTTCGCGATATCCCTTCGACGAAAAAGATCTGGTAGAGTCCGTTGCCGAGAACTCCGAGCGCCATCAAAGTCAGGATGTCGCGACGCGATGGGAGCGGCGCGCTTCGCGTGAATGCAAACGCGAGCAGCACAACCGCGGCAAGCATCACTCGGAGACCCGTGAATGCGAGAGGAGTCATCACTACAGTGCCGTACTTAACGACGCTGAAATTCACGCCCCAGATGAGAGCCATCAGCGAGAGGAGCACGTCGGTTTTTCCAAATCCGGCGGATTTCTGGCTGGGCGTCATCGACGATAAACTAGCGGGCTCGGGCAGACATCGCAGAACCTGGCGGGGCATGACGACGCGCGCAGTGCGCATTACCGACCCCATCGCGCATCGCTAAGTTCACGAATGCACATCTCGTTCGCTGTATTCGCCGACGGCGCCAACCTCTCGCAGGAGGGAAAGCTCAACGTACTGGGCGTCTTCGACGCGCTGGCCGTAGGCGGTTTTCCGTCGATGCATCCGCGGACTCATTTCGTCGTGCGACTGAAGGGATCGGCTGAGGATATCGGCAATCACAGGCTTTCGTTCAGCTGGGTGAATCCGGCAGATGAAGTGTTGTGGTCGTCGGACGGTGAGCTGAATGTCGCGCCAGGTCCGAATCCGGCCTTCGAGATGGATCTGCCGATAATCGCTGTGATCGATCTTCCCCTGACGATGGCGGGACTCTACACGATGCAGGTCGGACTCGATGGCATCCCGACAGCCGAGGTGCGGCTCCATGTGTCGGGCACCGCGCAGGTGGTGATGCCGCCGCCGTCGGGAATGTTCAGCTAGAAATCGCTGGAAGGTTAGAAATGTTTGTCAGCGTCATGAAGCGTCTGGTCCGCCGAGCCTTGATGCACACCAGCTCTGGCTCCCGCCTTCTACTGAAGCGAGAGTATGGGGTGACTGGTCCACACGGGCTTCCAGATGCCCCGTGGAAGTGTGCAGTACTCCAATCTGCCGAAGCGGTGCAAGAAAGCCTCGAGCAAGTTCAGCGGTTGGGCCTACCCCCAGCATCTGAGCTGACAAAAAACTGGGACTCTCTGGCAGCGCTCGATTTGATTCTCCGAACGACGGACACGAGGTCTCGCATATTTGACGCTGGCGGCGAATGGTATTCTGTGATAATGCCTTGGCTCTGCCTGTATGGATATAAGAATCTGACGGTGGGAAATCTTGTCTTCGACAAGAAGATTCGCCGAGGGACTGTTGTCTATGAGTATTCAGACATAACAAGGACGAGGTTCTCCAGCGGGTCGTTTGATGCTGTTACATGTCTAAGCGTTATTGAACATGGGGTAGACCTCAATTCCTATTTCAAGGAGATGTCCCGGATAATCAGAGACGGAGGCATCCTTATCACGTCGACTGACTATTACGACACGCCGATCGATACGAAGGGTCAAGAGGCATTCGGTGTCCCTATCCACATATTCACCAGGGACGACATTGCTCAAGCCTTTGAGCTGGCCGCCCGGTATGGTTTTTCCCTGATGTCCCCCGTTGAATTCCGGCCTGCGGAAAAGGTGGTGCACTGGAAGCAATATGACCTGCGCTACACATTCGTAATTTTCTGTTTGCAGAAGGCATCTTAGCGCGTGGGGTGTTCCGCAATTCGCAAACACAGCTGTGCCGAGTATCCCTTGAATGACCGCCAATAAATCGGCGCTAACAGTTTGACTCAGCTTTCAAGTGCGCGTCGACGCAATACCGACAGCAAGCTTATGTCGGGCGGCTTCATACGTGTCACCGCCCTCCGCAAATCCAATCGTTCCATCGGAATCGGAAAACACGCGCGGCACCACCGCCTGCAGCGCGTCCGTCACTTCTGCGTCGAGTCCACGCTCGCGAGCAAGCGTCAGGTAGAGGTGATCCTGAAGTCCGCGCCGCAAATTCGCGAGCTGAACTGTTGAGATGGGACCAGCGATTCCCCGATCCTCGTCCGGATGCAGCGTGTCCTCTCCAGGATAGATCAGCACGCCGTCACCATTTCCAAAGCCCTGGCTCCCCGGGGGTTTGTCCAGCTCGCCACGGTTGTCGAAAGTGATCGTGTTCTCCCAAACGTTTTGAACGCGATCTTCCGGCTTTTGTGCGTTGTGCATCCAGTGCACGGAATGCCAGTAGAAGTAGACCTTGATCCCGTGCTTGAAACACGCCCACGGCATCATGCGCGCATCGGTTGCGGGAGCATCGATGACGATGGCGCCGCACGCTGGACGCCCACCGTTGCAGGCCCAGTGGTCGCGCCCTCGCGTGCGCTCAGCTTCGGCGTCCTGGATGTTGTAGTGTGTTGCCGGACAATCCCATATATCGACTACGCCATCGAGCTCGGGTGTGTAATGGCGCGTGACAAGCAGCGGAAGCTGTGATCCCGGCCCTGGGTTCGATTTGATGTTCGCAGAGATCTGGCGAATCATCGGGAACTGCGCTGGCCCGGGTTCGTCGAACAGGTAAAGAAACGTCACGGCATCAGGCAGCCATTCCGCGATGAAGCGCAACCACTCATCCGACGTGCGCCAGGCACTGTCACGTTCGTCGAAGCTCGTGCCGGGAGCGTAGAAGCTGAACGGCACAATCGTGTTGCCCGCACCCTCGCCCGGACCTTCGTACCCGCGGCCGCGAGTGAAGTCATCCCCCCGAAGACGGCCCATCGCGGCAAGCGCGCCATCACAGCCGTATTCCTGGACCAATTCGATTCGGTGACGGTGTGCGAAACGGTGATACATCGCGTCGATATTGCGCCCGTGATACCGCTCGGGCTGTTCTCGATCGTAGTAGACCATCGTCGGCAGGCTGTTGACGTCGGGAAGTGAGAAGTCGAACACCTCGAGCTCCACCGGCACGTGCGATGTCACTCCGTCGACCAGCACTTTGACTTGGCCGTGATAAATCCCGGCCGGCAGATCGCGGCCGAGGTAGATCTCAATCCATATGGGCTGAAGGTGGCCAGACAGTACGGTGAGCGGAAAGCCGTCCTGCAAGGCATTCTCGGGCACGAGCTGAACAGGCTTCCATCCGACCCGGTGGTCGGGCACATCGTTCGCACCGTCGCGATAGATCCATCGCGCAGTAGTCGGCTCGATGACGTTCATGTACCGGACCGGGAAAAACTGGATCGGCCGGTCCACGTAGTCGGTGGGATCGGTCGATGGTGGCGTATACGCGATCGTCGCGCCGCTCTCGTGGGTGAGCTCGGACAATGATGCGGTGAGCTCGTCGATGGGCCCGGTCTCAGCTTCGACAATCAACTGAAACGCGATCACCTCGTTGCGTGCGCCGAAGAGCCTGATCCCACGACCATCCCAGACTGAATTGCAGCGCGAAAGAGCGTGCCCGAGCTGGTCCCGGCCGATCTTTTCTCCGTCGTTGACCGCCCAGATCGTCGGCGGGGGATTCTTCATCTGGTGAGGGTGACTAGCGCGCCGCAGTTGGAGTTTCGGCGGGAATTCTCTGGCGGATGAACGTCGCGAGCGTCTCCGCGTTCTTCTCCACATCACGACCCATTTTGAAGCGATATGCCGACGCCATTCGCATCAGGCGCGTCGCGTTGTACGAGCGCGACGAAGCAACACCCAACTTTCCTGCAAGCTCCGCGGTGCTTCGTTCGAGCAAAAACTCGAGTCCCTGATAAACGCCGATGCCCACGACCATGTTGGTCACCAGGCTGCCAAATGCAGCGCCACTCCCAAGAGGTGTGATTTCCGAGACGTCGCCGAGGTAGCGGGTTCCAACAATCATCAGCCTGGACGGAACAGCGTCACCGATTTTCCCTTCGAAGTAATCGAGATCGATCAATGTCTTCGGCTCGAATTCCATGCGCTTCATCGTTCGTAAAAACTTCGCGGGAATGTCAGTCGCGGCGTCTGCGCGAATCCCCAGTCTCAATGGAAACGGCAGCACCCATCCGCGTCGGTCGATCAACGGAGTGTCCTCTCCCAGCAAAAGAAACTCGGGTTTGCGAAGGAGGTTGATCGCGATTGTGCTCTTGCCTCCGCCTGATGGCAGGAGCAGGAGAACACCCTGACCCTGGTAGCTGAGCCCGAGTGCATGAAGGCGGTGCATGTGCCGACGGTCGAGATGCTCTCCCGCGGTTGAGAGGAAGAACAGGTATGCGATCTCGTGAAGGAGATCCTCATCTGTCGATCGCACTGTGCATTCGCCGGCCTCGCGGTTGAAAACCGAGAGCGCACGTCCGAAATAGTCGATGTAAGTAATCTTCCCATTGCGAAAGCTGACATTCCGCGGGGTGAAAACCGTAGCCGGCACTGTCGGCAGGGCGTCGTAGCAGGGCGGCTCCGGCAGAAGCTGTAGCCGCATGTCAACGTGCGCTTGAGGCGACGTGTGGAAATACAAAAAATCCCGACGCACCTGCTCCACGAGATGGGCAGCGGTGCTCGAAACTTCCAGCGTTAGTCCGTAGAAACTAAAATGCTCCCTCACGAGAGCCTCATGCTACCTGAGTCGGCCGTGCTAACCTGAGCCAGCTGCTTGCACATTTCCATGAGCAATTGTGACGCTCGCACCCTCGCCGCGGAAGATGTCACACCATATGCTTCGGAGCCATATGTCAAGCAACTACTCATTCCCGTGACCAGGAGCGTCGCGGCCTCGCTTGCCCAGTTCATGCTCCGCACGGCCCGCACTCCGCTGGGCGCAGTGTGGGGTCTGGCCTACCGGTCTCTCGTCAGAGCCGCGATCGGCCACCTGCGCGGAAAGCATCGGGAAGCCTCGATATACCTGAAGGGGAGCTTTGCTTCGGGAGAAGAAATCTACGGAATTTCGGACGTCGATCTGGTCGTCGTCCTTCCGGCCACAGGAGCTCGGCCGGGATCGGCTCAGCTGAGCGCGCACGAGCGTTGGAAAAGACTTTGCCAGCGGGTTCCAGTTTTTAGGCTCGTGATCGAGCATTGCTGGTTCTATGAGGAAGACGACTTTCGGGAATCACTGAGCGCTCCATGCCTGACCTACGGACTGGCGTCGAGCAACCATGTCATCGACGATGACCGCGCCGCGTTTCTGGGCCCGCATTCGCTTCGCGATCATTCGAGTCTTCAGATACGCCCCAGCCTGTACGGCGTACGCAACGAATGGCGAAATGTGCGCGGCAGGAATCGGCTTCCAACGGCAACCTCGGTTGATGCGCAGGACCGGAGGGTCGCAGCGTGGCTCGATCTGCAGTACTGGTGGCGCCACGCATTTCTCGCATGCGCAGACCCCGAGTGGAATCACGTTCCGTTGCTTTGTGTCAAACTGCTCGCGGAACCGGTGCGCCTGTGGCTATGGCTCGCTCGAGGAGAAATGGTTGCGACACGCGAAGGCGCGTTGAGGCGCGGGCTGTCAGAGATGCCTGAAGAGCGCGAGGCCTTCCAGCTTGGATTGGATCTGCTAAGCGCACTGCCGCATTCTCCTCGCCCACCAATGTCCGAAGTGATTGCTGCGTTGCTGCGTCAAACTGAGCGGCTGGCTCTGCACATGAGCGAAGCAACATCTGGGGCCGGTTGGATCGACGTGAAGCTCACGGGGTCCGACGAGCTTACCGTATCGGATGCTGTGCTTGACCGAATGCATGCGCTGACGGTGGGTGGTAAGCGCTGTGACCTTGTGCCGCTCGCCGATTGGCGTGCGCGTGCCGTGCCGGGACTGGCTGACGAGGCAATACTCCTCGTTCACTCAGATTCCGTTGACCCTGATTTCATTGGAACAATGGCGCAAGCGGATGGTGCAATGGCAAATCCGGCGTTTCGCTACAATAGTATGCTTCTCATGCCCACCACGAATCCTGAACGGGGAATACTTCGAGCTGTACAGTGCGAGCTGACCGATCCGGTTTCGCTGGCGCTGGCAGGGGGAAATGTTGTAGCCCGCTTTCCGGAGCTGCGCGGTTGGTCCGCATCTCACTGCGCCCGGCGAGCGGTCGCGGAGCATCGCGCCTGGCTATCGGCAAAGGCGTACGTCTTCCCCCCGCATGGCTGGATCGGCGTGCAGAGCAGCTCCTCTGATCCGAAGACCGGAACTGTCGGCCTTCTCTTTAGTGCAGCCCGTGCCGCACTGTTCCTCGAAAGCATCGAAGAAGATCGCGCCGAGCTCGCGGTAACTGTAGCCGGTGTGGCCGCATGTCTGGTCGAGCGAGACGGGAGCTGTCGCGATGTGGTTGAGACGGTCCTGCACAATTATCGTGCGTTTCGCGGCGTAGATAAGATTTCGTATCCGGTGGCACCGCTGCTGGCTGTTGTGCGCGCACTCCCAGCGTACTCGGATTCCCGTTGTTCTCCACGGCGGTAAAATGAACCCGCAGCGTATCGCCGCCTTTCCGCCTCGCATCCTGAAAGATCGCAATCCGTATGCGCGACTTCTGTATCGGGAAATGAAGCTTGTGGGATTTGAGACGATCGACGCGAGCCCTCTCAAACTGGAATGGCTGCTGCGTTCCCGGCGAAACGTTGAGATCCTGCATTTCCACTGGGATCCGCAGCAGAAGTACGTGCAGCGTTCCCCCGATCGGGTGACGCTGCTCCTGCGCCGCATGCGGCGGGAGCGTTTGGTTCCATGGTGGGATGTCGTTTCCTTCGTCGCCCGGCTCGCCGCAGCGCGAACACTTGGATACCGTCTCGTCTGGACCATTCACGAGATTCGTCCCCACGAGAGCGACCACGCGCATCATGACCTTCTTGCATCCCGCGCCCTGGCGCGCCTGAGTCATCTTCTGCTCGCGCACGATGAAGCAACTGCGGAACGCGCTCGTGATGCACTCGGAATTCCGGCGGCCGAGATTCACGTTGTTCCGCATGGATCGTATGTTGGCGCCTATCCGGCGGGGCGGTCACGCGACGTTGTGCGCTTCGAGCTTGGCGTACCGACCGATGCGTTTGTGTTTCTCGCCTTCGGACACCTTCGCGTGTACAAGGAGCTCCCCCTGTTACTCGACGCGTTCGCATCTTTGCCGTTGCCTTCGGCACGTCTCATCATCGCCGGCGCTCCGTGGGATGCGGATATGCGGAAGACAGTAGTCGACGCAGCGGAGCGGGATTCGAGAATCCAGCTGATGCTCGAGCCCGTTCCGGTTGAGTCTGTTGACGAGCTGTTCAAGGCGTCAGACGTTGCGGTATTCCCGCGCAGCGACGGGTGGACGTCGGGATCGTTGATTCTCGCGATGTCGATGGGCACTCCCGTGGTCGCAGCTCGGCGGCCGACGTACACTCAATTGATCGACGACGAGACTGCCGGATGGTTGTTCAAACCCGGAGATGTGAGTTCCCTGACGGAATGCCTGTCGCGTGCCGCATCCGATCCCGATGAGGCCGCCCGCAAAGGCGCTCGCGCTCTCACCCTCGCGCGGGGAATGAGCTGGGCAAAGAGCGCAGCGATGACCGCGCGTCTCATCGCACGCACTGATGAGTCATTTGTGGAAGAGCGGCCAATCGCGGTGACTTCGACGATGCACGGTACATGAGACCTCTCCGCATCGCGACGGTCTACAAGCGTGACGTTTTCTCACACTTTGCTCCGGCGAAGATGAGCACGATACGCTGGCTGCGAATGTCCGAGGGTCTGGCCGCGCTCGGTCATCGAGTGGACATGATCATGAACGGAAGCGGACTTGGACACGCGGCGACTCCGAATCTGCGGTCAGTTCCCTTCGCAGATGTCGACTGGAACACGTACGACGTCGTCAAGACGCTTTTCCACTCCGGTTTCGAATCGTTGTCCGACGAGGGTGGAAGCAATCATCCCTTCATCATCAGCAAGTTGGGCTCCGTTGTCGGCAATCACGACGACACCGACGGTGTCTACTTTTTCAACCACGAGAGGGAGCACCTTTACCGGGTTCAGGAGCAGATCCGCGAGCGCAGCCGGTACGTCACACTATTGACGGCGGCCAGCCGTCGATTGTGGGAGGACCTGCATGGCAGCACCGACAATCTTCTGCATGTCCCAACCGGTGTCGACCGCGCCCTACCGGCGGCCAATGACAATCCATACAACCGGTTTCGCGAAGCCATCGCCGTCTACGCGGGAAATATCTACGGAGAAACACAGCCGGAGATGAACATCGTGTGGCAGGACCGCCTGAACAGCCTTGGAAGTCTGATGCGAAAGAAAGGGATACGGCTCTGTTTCGTCGGGACGGGACGCGTCGACCGGCTCGATCCAGACGCCGTTACGGTGATGCGCGAAGTCGATAACAGGGAAGTCTGGGACTACCAGCGTTTCGCGAACGTCGGGCTGGTACTCGCGCAGGGACTGACTCAACACAACGAGAGCAGCAAGCTGTACTACTATCTTCGCACCGGGCTGCCTGTGGTGAGTGAAGCGCCGGTTCCGAACAACTTCCTGATCGACGCGACTGGAATGGGTTACGTCGCCGACTACGGTGACGACCAGATGATCGTGGATATGGTGGAGAGCGCCATCAAACGCGAGTGGCCCAGACGGGAGGCCATCCGGTATATCGTCAGGCACCACAGCTGGGAGAAGCGGGTCGAAACCTACCAGGAGCTAATACGCGCCGGCGTTCCGGATCAAGCGGGATGACCGCTATCGAACAACATGATGGATCCGTCGAGCCGCACATAACCATCGTGCGCCCTGCCGAGGATGGCGGGCGACCCGATCTCAAGGAAGCATGGGAGTTTCGCGAGCTCCTTTATTATCTGGTCTGGCGCAGCATCAAAGTTCGTTACAAGCAGACCGTGCTTGGCGCCTCGTGGGCCGTCCTACAGCCATTGCTGACGATGCTGGTGCTAAGTGTCTTCCTGGGTCGGCTGGCCCGCGTCCCCTCAGGCGGAATTCCGTATCCGCTTTTTGCCTATGCGGGTTTGGTGGTCTGGACGTTTTTTACAAGCGCCGTGTCGCAGGCAACGCAGAGTCTCGTAGAGCAGCAGTCCATGATCACGCGCGTGTATTTCCCGCGAATCCTGCTGCCACTTTCAGGTGTGCTCGCGGCCACGGTCGATATGCTTCTCAGCCTTCCTGTTCTGGTTGTGTTAATGATTTTCTACGGGTTTGCTCCCTCGCGCGCGGCGTGGACCCTTCCCCTGTTCCTGCTTCTCGCCGGCGGGGCAGCGCTGGGAATCGGCCTGTTCCTTTCGGCGCTCAACGTGAGGTACCGCGACGTTCGCTACGCAATTCCGTTTATCATCCAGCTCTGGTTTCTCAGTACACCGGTGATGTATCCGAGTAGCCTTTTGCCTCACGCCTGGAGACTCTTGTACGGCATCAATCCGATGGCGGGTGTCATCGAAGGATTTCGGTGGGGATTGTTCGGAACAGAGCCTCACGGCGGCCTGCTTATGGTTTCCATCGCGATCATTCTCATCGCGCTTGTTGGTGGCTTCCGCTATTTCCGGCGGATGGACGCAACCTTCGCGGACGTGGTTTGATATGAGCGGAGTCGCAATTCGGGCGGAGGGACTGACGAAGACTTTCGCTCTTGGACAGCTCCAGCCCACTCTTTCTCTCAAGTCAGCGATGACCGAAGCTGTGACCACGCGCCTTCGCTCAGCTTCGGCAGCAGTCACAAGAACTCTGTCAGGTGATCGATCACCATCATCGAGCGAAAATCTGGTTCATGCGCTGCGAGGCGTCTCGATGGAGGTCGGTCGCGGAGAGGTACTTGGAATCATCGGCCGAAATGGTGCCGGAAAGAGCACGCTTCTCAGAATCCTGACTCGAATCACGCCTCCGACCGCCGGATGGGCAGAGATTCATGGTCGCGTCGGCGCACTGATCGGAGTTGGAACTGGATTCCATCCCGACCTGAGCGGGCGCGAGAATGTCTATATGAACGGCGCCATTCTCGGAATGAAGAGGACAGAGATCGAACGCAGGTTCGACGAGATCGTATCGTTCGCCGAGGTCGAGCGGTTCCTTGACACACCAGTGAAACGCTACTCAAGTGGCATGTACATGCGGCTCGCGTTCGCCGTGGCCGCACACATGGAGCCAGACATTCTGCTCGTCGACGAGGTGCTCGCGGTCGGTGATGCGGCGTTCCAGCGAAAGTGCCTGGGGAAAATGGAGGGCATTGCCCGGGAGAGTCGGGCAATCCTGTTCGTAAGTCACAACATGTCGGCTGTGCAGACACTGTGTCACCGAGTCATCTGGCTCGATGACGGAAGAATCGTGGCCTCGGGTAATCCTCGAGAGGTGATTGGGGAGTATCTCAAGAAGGCGCTGGTTCCACTTACGGAACGCACCTGGGATGAGCCATCCGATGCTCCGGGGACGGCGGGCGTTCGCTTGCGACGGGTATGCATTCGTCCGTCCGATGGCTCGCCGGACGATCGGATCACGCTGGAAACGCCCTTCCTCATTGAGATCGAGTATTGGATCATGAAGGCCGACGCGCGCTTCAATCTGTCACTCAATTTCCTCAATGGAGACAATGTCCTGATATTCAAGACGGCTCCAGCGACAGAGCCCGAGACTGCGAAGCCTCCGATGCCCGCCGGACTGTTTCGTGATGTGTGCAAAGTGCCCGCGCATCTTCTGAATACAGGGGTTCACCGGATCGAGCTCGTGGCCGCGCGCGATCACGTGAACGTCGAGTTCAGCAAGGAAGACATCGTGGTCTTCGAAGTGCTCGAGAGCGAGACACCTCGACCGTGGCAGGGAAATTGGCGGGGGGCGGTGAGGCCGGCACTGGAGTGGAGCACGGAACAGGTGACAGATCAACGCGTTTCGTGACAAGAATCGCAATCGGTTGCTTCGAAGTGCCGGGTTGGGGCGGGCTCACCACTGCGACCTACCGCCTTTTCGAGACGATGCTCGCAGACGGACTCGACGTCCACTACGTGAATCTGATACTCGAGGACCAGCTCCCGCGGTTCAAAGCGATCCTCGGGGAAGCCTGCGAAAATCCGCGCGCGCTTCCCAACGTGCACTCCTGTTACCTGCGTGCAGCGTTACACGGGCCTCATCCCGAACCTGCTGCATTGATGGACGCCCTGTCGCCTGACCGGATGGTTGGCGTGGGCGACATCGCATCGCTTCTGTTGAAGAGAGCCAATCCGGAGCGCGAGCTTGTCTTTCTCACGGCTGGCTGCATGCAGGTGAACGTTGAGATTCCATTCACCGACCAGTGGGCCGCCATGAACGGGTCAGCGCCGCCCGCCATTGATTGGAAGGAACGCGAAGCGATGGAGATGTCGGATCTTGTTCTGACGCATTCGCCGCTGATCCGGGACGTATATCGGCGGTTTTATCCTGACCAGGCGCGATTGATTCATCGTGACGTGTTCTGGTTTGCGGAGTGGATCGCAGAGGATGCGTCGGAGTATTCTGAGTTCGCGCTGCCCTTCGGAGAACGGGACATCGATGCGCTGTTCATTTCGAGCAGCTGGATGAGGAGGGAGAAAAATTCAGAGCTGCTGGCGGACATAGTATCGCGCCTCGCCAGATTTTCGGTTCACGTCGTGGGCGAGTTCGGAGAGCCGATTCCAGGAGCGACCCATCACGGTTTTGTAGGAACGCGCGCGGAGCTGTTCAGCCTGATGGGACGCACCAGAAGTGTTGTATCTCCGTCTCTGTTCGACGCAGCGCCCGGCATCCTGTTCGAGGGTTCGGTGATGGGCTGCAACGTAATCGCGTCGAAGAACTGCGGGAACTGGGAGCTTTGCAACGAACAGCTTCTGGTCAACGAATACACGGCCGAAGGTTTTGCCAGGGCGATTGAGTGTGCGCGGACAAGAAAGTTTGCGGATCACATGGATCGATTTCTCAATCCGTCATCATACCAGGCGCTCAAGGGAGTGCTCTTCAGCAGCTAAGGCTCTGAGCGGTATGTCTCTCTCCATCCCGTTCGCGCCTGGTGCCCGATCAACTCCTTCAACCACTTGTCCGCCCGGTTTCGGTAGAGGCACTGTCGCAGGTATGTCGACTTTGCGTGGGCCATCATCGCCTTCATCTCGGCGCGCGTTGCGCCGTGTTTGCGAAGAATCCGTCGGATCTCCTTCAGGTGGACGCTCAACGGCAAATGGGTGGTCAGGCGTTCGGCGTCCCGATGATCGCGGTACAGATAAAGCGCTTCGGGAATTGCCTCGAATCGCGCCCCGTGCT
This sequence comes from Gemmatimonadales bacterium, assembly GCA_039933985.1. GTDB lineage: Bacteria > Gemmatimonadota > Gemmatimonadetes > Gemmatimonadales > Gemmatimonadaceae > UBA4720. The sequence continues at coordinate 12,291 of JBDTNA010000034.1, forward strand.
CGGCCATTGTCCACGGAAAATCGTAGTCGTCAGGTCCCACATTGTTGAGCGATTCATCCATGCCGCCGAATGAAAGCGCGAGCTCTCTTCTCCAGCAGAGGAGATGCTTCACTGGCGACGCCAGCATGAAGTCCTTCATTTCGAAGGTCTCGCGACTGAGGTAGACACCGCTGATGGGGCGCTCGGTCTCATCGATGATCATGCGCGACGAATGAAAGAAGTCATGATCGGGATTGCGTCGAATGCTTGAAGTCAGAACCTCAACTGCGTTCGGCGCCCACATGTCGTCGGAAAGCAGAATTGCAACGAAAGACGTCTCAGCGCGCCGCATTCCCGTGTTCATGGCGCCGGCGAGCTTTCGGCCTTCGTTTTCAATGAGCCGGCAGCGCGCGTCGGCAAGCTCAGCCTCGAGGAGAGCTTCGAACATGGGGCGGTCTTCCGGCTCCACGATGATGATCAGTCGCCAGTGGGGGCAGCTCTGCGCAGTCAATGAGCTCATCGCCTTGAACAGGAAATCGCGCTCATAATTCTTGAGTGGCATGAGTGCGGTGATCAGGGTGCCACCCCGTGCAGCTGCGCGTTACGCAAAAAGAGGTCGCCTGCCACCTGATTCATCGTCGTCAACTTTCCCAAACGGCCAATCTTTTCGAGAAACTCCGCATAGCGAGGAAGCCAGAGCTCGCCGTAACAGTCGTGCAGCCCGAACGCCACAAACCGATTGTTCTCGATGGTCTCTATCGCTTCGTTTTCCCACGCATCATAGGACTGACCATTGCGAAACATCGGGTAGTCATCGAATTGAATCGGGATCTTTACTATCCTGTTCTCGAGGCGCGGTTCGTCGAAGCCGAGCGAATGGGTCGAGCTGCCGAGCCACTCGAAATTGTGAAAGCACAGGTTCTCATCGGTCAATTCCGGCGTGATTTTCGATTGCGGCGTACGGTATCCCTTGAGTCGATAGTCAATACTACGGCAGCGACCGAGCTGATCCTCTGTCGGGGCTGCACCATTGGACGAGCCGATGCGATGATCGTACGAGTGAAAGGCGAGGCAATGACCATCCTGCTCGATGAGGCCGCGCAATTCAGGAACGAGCTGGCCGACGACCGAATGCGTGGCATTGACGCCAAGCCGTCGTTCGATCGAAAGCATTCGCTCGAGATTTTTTGGACCGACTGCATCCATCCGAATTGCGGATTCAGGATCGCTGTCGGTGTGGCCCATCCCCCTCTCGATGTCGTGGCAGACGCAGATCAGCTTTTCGTCTGCCATGTCTTCTTCGCCAGGCTCCGGAGCGACGACGCGATCCGCGTTGTTGCTCACGTCTATCGACCACCATGGCGGAGAGCTCGTCACCTCGAAGATCTCCTTCACGTTTTCATCATAGACGCGACGAAACATCTCCGGGCCGACATTGCGTTTGGGATCGGTATGTCGCAGCGCCCAATCCGAATTCGCGACGTATATTCGCTCCATTCCCATGCCAACTGCAAAGTCGAGGATGCCGTTCAGCAGCATGTGGTTCCAGCCCTTGAAACGATTCTCTATTTGCGTCTTGAGCGATCGCCGCCGCGAGATGCGCTGCACGACGTCGGAGATGTGCACCATCGTGTACAGCTCATTCCCCTGCACCACGAGATTGGCGGTTGCGATTTGTCCGGTTCGACCGAACTGTTGCTGATGCCAGACGATGTCATCGTCGAAGAACAGCTCGGAGGGAAACTGCCCGGCGAGCGAAGGGGCGGCATGGATCACCAGCTCCCACAGCTGATTCGGGCTCGCGTCGGCAAGCATCCAGCGTGCAAGCTTGAACCCGTCGGGGCCGCACTTGGGCAGGTACCGAACGGAGTGCGGAAAGAAACACCGCTGGCGGTAACCCTTCCGGACAAATTCGTGCGATCGGCTCGCAGTGATGATGCCGAAGCTTCCTTTCATTGATACCCAGGAATGTGCGGCTTACTTGGTTGGATTGATCCGGCGCTGATCGACCGCGATGCGGCAAGCCGCATGGC
>JBDTNA010000035.1:0-14202 GCA_039933985.1 Gemmatimonadales bacterium
AGGCTCTCGCGGTCACAGTCTGCCTGACAACGGGCCCGGACGAAGACAGTCTCGATCCATGCACGGTAAGACACATCGGCTGGTATCCCGCAATCAGTCTCGCTGCGAAACCGCTCGAAATCACTGGACCCGGCTCGAGGAACACGAACTTGTGCTCATCGATCAATCCGGGGGAGCCCTGCGAACTTGATTTCCATTCGTAGCCGAGGATTACTCCGCCCGGTATCCAGGTCTTGAGAGCTGAGTAGTCGGGCCCGTCGCGGACAATGCCTCCGCCACCGACTCCCAACGGTCCCTGGTTGTTCACCGGAATCTGCTGGAATTCGATATGCGGTGGCGGCCACGTATCGACGGCTATCGATCCGCGAAGCACGATGCCATTGGGACTGATCTCGACGGAGGTATAAGCCATCGCCACTTCCTGAACGATCTGGGAAGGCGCGCCCTGTCCGCGAGCCGGCTGCATGAGGGAGTTCACGAATTTTCCGAGAACTTCGTCAGCGCTCAGTGCATTGCGGAATGACTCGAAAGTCTTGCCATCGCTGAGCGATTCGTCTCTCGACTGCTCGATGCGGTTTCGGATACGTCCCCTGATCAGGTCGACGATCACACTATCGGTGTCGAACGACACTGAGCCGATCACGAGATCTGCAAGGCCGCCGTTGATCTGGACCGAGAACCACTGCTTCAGCGTGAATCCGAAATTCGGAGCATACCAGTGAGGTGAGGTCGCGTGACCCTTGAGCGTCAGCAGAATCTGGCTGTTCTGGAGCGTGATCGTCGCCTCGCTTGGCGTGATCGTGTAGCTCGAAGTCTTCGGTATGGGGTTCTCGAGGTACTTGTTGATCGCCGCGTTGAACTTGCGCTTCACGAAGTCGACACCGACGCCCAGCGCAAAATCGTTCCCGGCGTGCAGGAACACATTGGAGGCGCTGCTGCTGTTTCCTCTGGGCTCCGAGCCCGGATTGTCGTCGTCGCGCATGTTAAGCAGCGTTGCGACTGCGCTGACCGCCCCTTGAAAAGTCTTGAACTGCACATGCGCGATTTCAGCTGGCAGTGGATTGCTGGAAGGAAGGAAAGCGGTCCTCATTGCGTTTCTGATCAGCTGGTTGATTGCCATCAGATCCTGCGCGCTGAGTGGTTTGCTCGACCATTGCGGCGTGAAGCTCACACCAATCGAAACGCCCTTGATGTCGATCTCCACCACGTGCGCATCTTCGGACGCCACCTGCTGAATTGGCGCAATGATTCGAAGATCACCCCGAATGAACTCGGCAGCCGGACTGGTATTCGGATCGGGTATGTACCTGGCGAGCATCTGCAGGTGCACAGCGATGTTGCTTCCCGAGCTATCAGTGACTTCAATCGTCGGCGGAAAAATCTGGATCTGCGCGCGCCCCTGAAGATTGCTCGGCTCGAGCGGATCAATGTGAATGCCGACGTTCCCTATGTTGACGATCGGATCCAGCGCGAATAGCACAGGGTCGAGCGAAGCGAGTAAGCCAGGATGCGGATTGGGATTGCCGATTTCATCGTGATCGGAAACGGGATCGCCGAAACTGTCCAGAACTCCGACGACCGCTGGCTGCAAAGTGTAGCTGGGGGGACGCCGGACGTCCTTTACTCGCATCGACCACGAATGAGGAAACCTCTCCACTCGATGCATCGCCGCGAGCAGTCTGTTGACTGCCGGAATCGCGAACTGCGCAACAACGTCGAAGTCACCCGTGAGCGCGTTCGCCATCGTCAGCTCCCATTCATGAGTGCGCGGCCCGTTATCGCGGCAACCGACAACGCGATGATGAGCAGCGAGATTGCATGCTGAACCGTGAACTTTCTTCCTGCGCTACGCAGGTCGCGGAGCGACTCCATGATGAGTCGGCCGGCTGCATATCCGCTTGCAACGAACAGAAACAGTGCGCCGTCAAACGGCAGCTTGTGCCAGATCTGAGTGGCCGCAAAAAGAATCAGAGTCGCCCAGCCTGCCTCGAGAAGCTGAGTCGGGATTCGCCTTTCCCACTCTCCCATGTGATTCGGGAGATAGACGCTGATCCACGAATTCGACGGACGCCCGGAGCAACATCCGTTGAGAAGGCAGCCGAACCGCGTGAAGATCATTCCGACCATCATCGTGAACGCCGAGATGTCCCAGAATTTCCCAAAGGGAATGCCGAGCATTGCCAGAAGCGGAATCGACAGAGGCACATTGATGAGACCTCCGTACTGCGCCATGCCGCCTTGCGTCAAATCCCAGATTCGCCCGCGGTCATTTCTGTAGCGATCCCAGTGCACGGCGACGAAGAGCACTCGCGAGCCGGCGATCGAGATCGGGATGAGAATGATTGTCGCGATGTAAACGCGCAGGGCATCGACACCCGCAGCGTGCGCTGCGATGTTGCCGGCCGCAACACCGAACACGAGGCCGATGTACAGCATCGCGGGATAGCTGTAAATCGGCTTCCCGAACCAGTGAAACAGAATCCGTCTCATCGTTCTCGCTGCGAACCGCCTGGGGGTTCGGGAATTATGGTGCGCCCGGAAGTTTATATCAACGCGACCCGGCCACTGCCTCCTCAAAAATCGTGCGCATTCGGTTGACGTGCGCATCAATGTCGTACCGCTCTCGCGCCACGCGAACTGTCTCCGTAGCTATTCCATCAGAGAACTTTCGGCCGGCGACTACATCGCGAATTCCCGCGGCAAGCGCCTCGACATCGCCGTTCGGAACGAGCAGGCCACTCACCCCTTCCTCAACGGTTTCCGCAAACCCGCCCAACCTGCTCGCCAGAACCGGAACTCCTCTGACAATCGCTTCGAGCGCGACAAGACCCAGCGGCTCCGCCCATACCGACGGAGCGACAAGAACCCACGCCGCCGAAAGCTCCTGCTCGACCTGCGCAGGCTCGAGCCAGCCGAGAAATTCTACGCGCTCGTCAGCTCCCAGCTCTTTTGCAAGCGCCTCGAGTCGGTCGCGCTCAGGCCCGCGTCCGGCAATTCGCAGTGTCGCGTCCTGCGCCTCGGCCGAAACGGAAGCGAATGCCGCTATCAGGCGATCCACCCCCTTTTCGATATCGAGGCGGCCATAATAAAAAACGCGAGGACTCGAAGATCGCTCGCGCTTGTAGTTCTCGCCGGGCGGCGGCACAGGCAGGTGTACGCACTCGGACGGAATTCCGCCGCGCATCAACTCCTGCTGAACCCACTCACTGCAAGACACAACTCTCTCAGCGCGCGCAACTCCCGATTCCAACAACGAATACCTCGGCCGATCTCTCAGCCAATGCAGCAAGCCCACACAACCGGCGGTGTGACAAACCCATCCGGCCGGCGTCGCGCACAATGAGGCATCACGCAGAAGCTTGGAACCGATTGGGCAAATGCACTTGTAATCCGAAACAGACAGGACGATCGGCACGTCACCACAGGCGTGAAGAATCGCTGGGGAGAGGTGATGCGCGAACATGTTGACGAAAACGACGTTGGGCTTGAACTCTCGCAATGCTCTTCGGATGACACTTACGGCAAACGGATTGACGATCTGCAAGAGCGACTGCGCCGTCATACTCTCCGTTCCGAACGCGGAGTACTCTGCTTTCCCGTCTCCCGCGGAGCCGGCGCTGCTTGTCATCAAGCGAACCTCATCGCCCGATTTCCGAAGCCCATCGCGAAGCCAGGTCACATACGCTTCCGCCCCACCTTGACCGCGATTCCAGTCGGTTACGAGAAGAACCCGCACCTACATCACCACGTCATCATCGATCATGTTTTATCACCGTCGTTGAACGCCAGCTTTCTGACCTCGAAGCCGGTCATTCCTTCCTCCGCTGAATGGGAGGCGCCAAAGAGGTAACCCATCATCTCTCCCAGCGCCTTTAGCCCAGCTGCAAGCACTAGCGCAGGTATTGTCGTCGCCGGAAGTGAGTGACTGCGTTCCGCTTCGCTTACGCCCTGTCTGATACGCCAAAGAATCACGATCGGAATCAACGGCGAACCTGCGGCATAAACGAGCCGAAGGTGAGCGCCTTCTCCAGACGATCACCAGACTCGAGAAGGACCGAACGACGGAATGCGGCGTCGTGCGAGGGTGGCCGAAAGATCTCACCGCCTTCGAGGTTCTGCGACCAGGCCCCGTAGTCACTGAGAAATCCCGCCCAGCTCAAACCCGAATGAGGATTGGCATTTCGAAATCCGGGAACGGCAAGGCTCCACTCACCGGACAAGGCGTCGATCAGCTTTTCCGCTAGCGACGGATCGGGATACGCATGAGTCTCGGCGATGAAGATGAACGGAGCCAGAGCAACACGAACACCTTTTGCGCGCGCAGCTGAAAGCGGAACAATTGACTCGACTTGAATCACTCTGATCGAGTGAAATGCACGCTGAATTGTTTCCTGCCGCGAGCTGTCGATTCGCGAGATGATGACGAGAATAAGCTCGATCCTTTTCGCGACCGTCTGCTCGGCGAGACTCTGAATCACTCTCTCGACCCGCTCGATCGTGTCGGTTGCAAGAATCGCCGACAGCAGCGGCTCGTTGGATTCTGGTTCGATTGTCACTCAGGCATTCCTCTGTCTAATGCGCCATACTGCCTGCATTCCCCATTGCTCGGCGGGGTAAGCAATCCGCCTGATTCGCGACGAACCGTACCACGCGAGGATTGACCGCGTGAGCGTGGACTCGGGGCGCCATCCGCGCCATGCCGTTCTGTCGACGATGTCGTAGTAGATGGAATCCAGATCCCACGTTTCACGAACAATCCACGGCTTGAGGTTCCCGTTGAAGTGAACGATTCGATCATTCATCGGTGAGGTGCCGTTACCATCGGAAATCCTGTCGATGGTGGCACTCCAGTTCCATCGCGACTCGATCGGCGTCCACAGTCCGGCAAGCACAACGTTCAACGCTTCCTGATCCCAGAAGAACACAAGCCTTCGAAATCGTTTCAGGTACGCGATCGCCGAATTCGCGATTCGCGATTCTCTCCATTTCGCCGGATCAATGACGATCACGCCGGCATTGAAATACGACGCAGATCCGTCAAGCCCGAGCTCCGCGTATCGTGTAACGCCGAACCTGGAAGACACGTTGCCCACCAGTGCGTCTGTTACCGCCAACGCATGTGACTCGCCGAGCGGCACGTCCCAGAGCTCCGCGAGATCGACGAGAACAAGCATGTCGCAATCGAGCCAGATCACTTTCGCCACATCGTGCGGTAGCAGCTCCGCGATCATCACCTTGTCGTACGTGGTGATTGGCATGCCGCCAATCAATGGAACTCCGTCGAGGTCGGAGCGGTTGGGCGTTAGCCATTTCACCGTCACTTTCTCGGGGAGAGACCTGGTGATTCGCTGTCTCAAGTCGTCGCCAAGCCCATCGTCGACTATCCAGACGACGAGCCGCCGTTCCGGTGAGAGATTGTCCGCCGCTGAGCGGAGCATGACGGCCATTGGAAGAGCATAGGCCGCGTTTGCCGCACAGGCCACAACGACAGCATCCTGTGAGTTCATGGTCCGGGGAATCTACTTTTTTCTCTTCAGCTGTTCGAGCCAGTTCAACGCAACCACTGTGGGCTGCGCGCCTGCGTTTTGAATCGGGACAACGAGGAGAAACCGGTTTCCATCGGGCGTGACGTCGAGATCACTTCGCGCCCGCCTCGCGATCGTGCCGAATGTCATGCGCGAGGTAGACCGTCGCCATCCCGCCGGCGCCGACCTCGCGCTCGACTCGATAACGCTCGGCAAGCAGAGACGGAAAACCGTCGGTTCTGTCACGAAGTGTCGATCAGTGAGAAAGTCACCTCGCGCGTTTCGTCGATATTGCAGAAGTACGCCTCGACGTCAGCCTTGCCGGCCCATTCGGCGCGCCGCTCGACAAGCTCGACCGCATCGAGACGCTGCCGGTCGTGAATCAGCGTTGGCGTCGCCCATGCCAACTTTCGGCGGTAATCCGCGCAGACGGCGTCGGGTGGCCCGGTGTCCCCAGGACCGTGAAAGAGAAGAATGACGCGCTGCACTTCGTGCAGCTCGATGAGATACGCGCATTCTTTCCGGAGCTGCTGTGCTCTCAGGAAGTCACGGCCGCTGGATGCCAGGGCGCCGCCGCCGCCGGGAACATAGAAGCGATCGAATCCGCCAATGCCCAGCTCTTCGTGAAGAAAAGCATCGGTTTGTTCCTGAAGTCGGCCGTCGGAACACGCCACTACAAGCGTGTGCGGCCGGTCAGGCGTCCATTTCGGGTGAAGTATGCTCGACACGGAGCAAAATATAGCCGCGTTGGTTGCGCTCAGCCTTCACCGCGGCCGCCGACGCTCTCGTTGCGAGCGCAGCCACGAAGCAGCCAGAGTAGTAGCGCAATCGTGTTCCTTCGAGATTCTGCATGGACCGAAACGACGCTTCGAAGAAACGCGTAAACGACCCAGACCCGAGACGGCGCGCAATCGCCACGCCGGCCACCCCGGTCATGCGCGGGTGATGCACGATGGCGGTCGTATCCTGAACGGCGAATCCCGACGCCTCGAGCTCACGGCGAAGCTCTTTCATCGTATATGATCGGCCAAGGAAGAATGGAACCTTGCCAAAACGATTGGCGAGTCGGAGCAGCGGATCAAAAATGTTCTGACGATTGTCTAACGTGATGACCAAGCGCCCGTCGAATGCAAGTATTCTCCTCAGCTGGCCAAGGCTCGCCGGAAGATCGGAGGGGTTCGCGAAATGGTCGAGGGTCGAGGGAGAGACAATCAGCGCGAAGGACTCATCGACCAATGGTAGATGTCTGGCATCGGCTACCACGTAGAGTGCTTTCTTCCCTGTGTCGCGTTCTCGCGCGCGTGCCGCAGCTTCCCACGACACGTCCATGCCAACGACTTGCCTCCCGGCGCCAGCGAGTTCGCCAAGAAATGCATCGGGACCCATCGCTTCCTCGAAAAGGTCGGTCTTGAGAATTCGCGCATTTGATGGCAATCCGCCCCAGCGCTCGATGAGCCCGAGGTAGGCGCTGCGTTTCATGGTCGCAAGAAAGTCATCGAGGTAGTGAGGTCGCGCATTCATGTCCTTGATGCTTCGATTCCACGTTGAAAAGCTCGAGGTTGACTCGCCGGGGGCTTTCTCGCTCTTGTCGATGCGGAAGAACTGCCTGCGCTTGCTGCCGATGCCGACATATCCAATAAGGCCAATACGCCGATAGCCGGTATCCGCGATCATCGCGGGAAGATTCTCGGGACCGGTGAAGCAAATGGAGCGATGCTTACCCTCGTCGCGGTAGTGGCGGTGCATCGAGCTGGTTAACGCCGGAAAGATTCCCTTGCCGCGCCATTCCGGCGAAGTGAAAGCATCGAAGAGATAGACTTCGTCATCAGCGAGCGAGACTGTGCGGAACAGATAGTCGCATGGAGCGTTTCCGGTCGCTGCCCAGCGCGCCGATACGATCTTGTGATCAACTCGCGCGACAAAGCATTCGTTGCCGGCGGCCAACCGTTTTCTTACTGCATGCACATTCGTGCCAGCACGAAATGCGACGTATTCGTCGACCTGCGCCGCATCCAGTGTCTCGACCGAGAGCGCGAGCTTCGCCGGCGTTTCCGGAAATGGCCGGTCAAGCCTGCACTCGCGGATTGCAAGCCGGCGATAACCCAGCTCGCCGAGTACTGCGAACCACAATCCTCGCGGGCCGGTATAGCGTGAAATCTCGACGGCACGTCGTCCGACGCGTGCGATTCTTGTCGGCAGCTGCTAGCGCCCGTTGATTTCGGAGAGAGTTTGCGTCCCGTTGAGGATGACTCTCACGAGTCTTGACGCTGAGCTCTGGGCGCTTCGGGCCATGCCGCCAATTCCAATCTGGCGGCCGACGCGATATCTGGTCTCGAGCGCTGTAGACAGGCGCGTTAGTACGTCGCTCATGGACGGACAAGATAGGATGATTCCCCATTTTGGCCACGGTCCTTGGCGCTATCTTATCTATAGAAGTGGCGTGTCGTATCCGGCCGTCTAGCTCGGATTCTCCAGCCACGCCTCGAGGTCTGCGGGGATTCTGAGAATGGTTTCGCGCGACTTGATCTCCGGATCGGTCTGCTCGGGTGTGTAACCGGTGGGCAGTCCATTTCCGGAGCTGACAATCCATGAATCGCTCGCCTCTCGAGTTCTCCCTTCCATGAGGTTGCGCGGCGATTTCTTCAGAACGGCGGCGACGGCGCCATAGGTCGCGCGCTGCTTGAATCGGCGAAGCTCGGCGAGGATGGAGTCGATCGAATGCGTGGTGGATGCGATGCTGGTCATGAGTCCTCTCGTGAAGATTTTGAGAGAAGGTTGAATCATCACCCGTTCCGAGGCTCATCAGAATCTTGCATGAGGCAACGAATCTCGACGGCAACCATCGCCGGCTCCGGCTTCGTCAATCGTCGCTTGTTGGGTTCTGCTACGCGATCAACCGCGAACTGGATCCGGCGAGGAAATCCCGCAGCAAGTCAGACACTCGAGAGGTCGAGAACAAAGCCGCCACCTCGGCGGGCACAGGCCGACTCGCAACATCCCGGGGAGCGGTGCCGTCAAGAAATTCGATCCATTCACCGGACGAATCGCAAATTCGCGTCGCTGTCCTTGCCTGTTGCGGCAATCCTCGCACCGCGAACTGCGTCGCAACGATCGGAACGCGATTATACAGCGCCTCGGCGACTTTGACTTTCACGCCGGCGCCGTCGACGATTGGCGCAATCATCAAGTCGCATATCGCAAACGCATCGCGCGCATGCTCCACAGTTCCGTGAGCGACTATTCGCGCTTCACCGTTCGCCGCGTTCTCGCTTCCGTAGCCAATCAAATGGAGCTCGACGTCGCTCGATACGGATCGCCAAACCCTGCTCAGGAACCAGTCGAGGCTTGCGCGATTGGGCCACCATGTGAAATCGGCGAACATTCCAATCCGAATCCTGTCCCGAGCCAGTGGGATGTGCGGTACCGGCTCGTAGTCGAACATCGGCGGCACCGTGATTGAATCGATGTCAGGACATGCACGCATCGCCATTGCGCGATCGTCCTCAGAGAAGAAGATCATGCGTCCGGCTTTCCGCATTCCCTCCCATTCATACTTCCGAAGCTTGCCAAGATCAGACGCGAACAATCGCACTATCGGTAACCAGTGCCTCGAAGCGCGGGTGACCTGTCTGGCGTAGAGCTCCTGCTCGATGTTCTGCGCAGCAACGACGACTGGCAGATCGCGGGGGAGACGGTCGAGCACCCAGAACAGATCGCTTCCGTTGATCAGAACAAGATCTGGCGGCGCGTTCGCGAGCGCAGCATCGAGCTGTCTGCGGAACTTTGTCGTTCTGGTGAATAGGGCTTTGGCCGGAAGCTCATCACCCAGCGCGGACCGCGAGATCCCAATGAGCTGGCGAATACCGTGAGCGACCCGGCCGCGCGCCGGATCGGCGATGCATTCGATCTCCGAATGCGGAAAGGCCGTGCCAATCGCCTTTATCAGACCACGGGTTACCGTCCAGCCTCCGCCTCTCACTTCCGCCGGATCGACGATCGACGGCATCAGAATCCGCATTGTCAGCGGTACGCAGTATCCTGGATCGAGCCGTGACGATAGGCGGCAACCATCCCCGGAATCTCCATCAGATTCACCACTACAGCAGCGCCCAACGCGACAGGCAGCTCGAACCATCGCACTCCGTAAGCAGACGCGCAGCGGAAGCAGTCACGCCAGCTGTTGATCAGCTTTCCGGCCGCAACGACCGGCGTCGCCACCACCCCCATTCTTATCAGCGAAGCGTGCGGCATCATCGGCTCGGCGATTCGTGTCGCGATCGTTCCGTAGCCGATGTTGCGCCGAATGTCGGCTTCCATCGGCCAGCCCTCGAACTCGTGCACGACTCGCATTGCAGGTTCGAACCACAGAATACATCCGTCGCGCTTCATTGCTTCCGATTGCAGTCGAGACGAGAATGCACCCAGATCTTCAGGAAGCGGGTGCGCGAGGAAGACTTCGCGACGGAATGCGCCGGCATTGTTCGACACGTACGATGTCTCGCCCCGAATGCCTGGATCGAGATACGATCGCGACAGAAGCGCCAGCACGCGGGTATCGAGTCCCTTCCCTTCGTAGAACGTTCGACCGCTGACCGCAGCAACTTCGGGGTGCGCGCGCATCGTCTCGACGATAATGCGAAGCCAATCCACATCCGGTTTGCAGTCGGCATCGAGCAGGACGACGATCGGCGATTCGGCAGCGCGGGCGCCGGAGTTCTTGAGCCCATATGAGCTGCTGCTCGTCGAGAAAATAACTCGCGATCCAGTAACGATCGAGAGAAGCTCGTCGGGAAAAGTGTTTCGGTATTTGTCGTCTTCGGAGATGACTACTTCGAAGGGCTCCTTCAAATCCTGAGCAGCAACTGCTTCGAGGCAGGTGCGCTCATCGTGCCACGTTCGCTGACCGGCCGAGTTGTAGTCTGAGACGACGATGACGCTGATGACTGGCTGAGGCATGGAGTGGGGAACCAAAATGGGGCCAATTCCGCATGAGCGGTCGGCCAAAGATATAGCGAAGCGCCAAATCTGGCCTATCCTTCGCACTAGTCGGAGATTCAATTGCAACGCCGATCGAACACAAACTCCGGGGGCAGGTCTTGGAGCAGGTCCTCACCAGGCAGCAGGGCGAGCTCGTCGCGCTTGAAAGGAAGCTTGTGCTGCGCGTGCGCGATGCGCTCGGGCGGTCGGATGGCGCTCGTGCCGATCTGGAGCGACTGGCATCGCTCGTCCATGAGATGGACGAGCTCTTTCTGCTTGTGGTTGTCGGCGAATACAACAGCGGAAAGAGCACTTTCATTAACGCGCTGCTCGGCGATGAAGTTTTCGCTATGGGCGACCTCCCCACGACGCGTGCGATATCGATCTTGCGGTTTGGTGAAGCGGGGCCGCCCGTCGCGATCGACGAAAACACCAACCTCTATCACTATCCTCTCGAGGTTCTTCGTGACCTCGACATAGTAGACACACCGGGGACGAACTCGATCGAACGAATGGAAGAGGCGATCACCCGCCAGTTCGTTCCCCGTGCCGATCTCGTGCTATTCGTCACCAGTCTGCTTCAGCCGCTTACCGCAAGCGAGCTCGATTTCCTCGCACACATTCGAGAGTGGGGAAAGAAAGTCGTATTTGTGGTGAATGGAGTAGACCGTCGCAATTCGGATGAGCAGGTGGACAGAGTTCGTGAATACCTGACTCGTGAGATCACCACCCGACTTGGTGCTTCGACGCCGACGCTCTATTTCATCAGCGCGCTGCAGGCATTGCGCGGAAAGCTCGCCATCAAAGCTCCGCCCGGAACGAATCCCCACGCGATTCCCGACGAGCGCAACGAGTATCCAGCGCTGGAGCGTTACGTACTCGAGACTCTGCGTGAAACAGAGCGTGTACGGCTCAAGCTTCTCACGCCACTCGGGGTTCTTCGAAATCTGCTGAAGAACAATGTCGGCGCACTCGATGCACGGCTGACTGTGGTTGAAGAAGATTCACGCGTGTTGAAGTCCATTCGCGATCAGCTCGAAGCCTATTCACAGGAAATGCGCACGGACTCGGAGCGCTATCTGATTGAGGTGCGCAACGTCCTGTACGAATTGGAGCGACGGGGCCGTAGCTGGTTTGAGCGCACCATCCGGATTGGCAACGCGAATTTCCTGCGCAACAAGGATGCGGTTGAGAACCGGTTTCGCTCTGAAGTCGTAACGGATACCCCGCAACAGATCGAGGCCGTCGTTCATCGGATGGTTGACTGGACAGTTCAGCGAAATCTCAAACTCTGGCGTTCGGTGTTCGTCGAGCTCGATGCGCATACGGCCAGGCTTCGCGAGTCAGGCGCGCTCGGTGCCCATGGCGACACTGAATTCCAATACAATAGAGATGAGCTGTTCGCGCGCCTTCGCGAGCCGATCGAACGGCGGCTCAACGAGTTCGATACGGAAGACGAAGCGCGCCAGATCACCGAGGGTGTCAAAGCCGCAGTGACACAGGCCTTCGGTGTGAATGTTCTGGCAATCGGCCTCGGTGCCTTATTCATCACGGCTTTCACGACGGCGGCGCTCGATGTGACCGGGGTGCTTACGGCTACGATCTTTGCCATTGCCGGATGGCTCATCATTCCGGCGAGACGACGACAGCTTTTGCGTGATTTCGAGACGAAGATCACCAAGTTGAACGAAGATCTTGCTGTGCTGCTCCGTTCAAAATTCGAGGAGCAGCTAAAGCGGTACGAGGGCCAGCTCCTCGAGGTGATTGCTCCCTACGAGAGGTTTCTCGCTACGGAGAGGAAAAAGCTCGAGGGTGGCCTTACTGAGTTGAGGTCAGCTGAAGAGGAGGTTGGGGTCCTCGAGAGGCGGGTGATAGCGACGTTCCCGGAGGAAGTTTCTTCCTGAAAAAGCCTTTTCTGTCGGCCGCCCTTTTGTTGGGGAGTGCAACCGTTGCTCTGCTTCTTGCCGAAGGGCTGGTCCGAATTTTTGCGCCGCATGCACGCGACTTTGTAGTGCCGGCCGGCATGTTTACAATCGACCCTGCGCTTGGGTGGAAGCTCAGTCCAGGCAAGGTGGTGAGACATCGCACGCGATACTTCGACATGAGGTACAGCATCAACTCGATGGGCTTTCGCGATTCTCTCCGAAAAACAGCGAACCCGCTGGATAAAGAACGAGTTCTGTTGCTTGGAGATTCGCAGATCTTCGGATGGGGCGTTCCCGCCGGCGACCGCATATCAAACTTGATCGAAGCGCAGCATCCCTCGCTGGAGATGTGGAACATGGCCGTCCCCGGATACGGCCTCGATCAGGAGATCATCTCATACGACCGCAACGGTGGATCGCTTGGCGCTACCGGCCTGATTCTGTTTGTATCGACAAACATCATCTCTCGGACACGCTCTGATTTCATTTTCAATAAACCCAAGCCGAAGTTCACGCTCGATTCGGCAGGCGGTTTGGTGCTTGCCTCTCCTAAAGCGAATGTGAGCGCATTTACGGACGTTGTGTATCGCCTGCTCAGTCCATTCTACCTTCCGTATTTCGTTGATACGCAGCTCAAGCGAATTCGAGACGGTCGCAGACCACAAAGAGAAGGGCGCGAGGCAACAACGCCGGTAGGCCCTGAGGGCATTAGGCTCACTGAAGCGCTGCTGCTCAGGGCGAAGTCACTCGCCGACGGGAGGAATCACAGTCTGCTGGTGCTGGCAGAACTTCCTCCGCCTTCGATGAAGACGTTGAAGGAGTTCGCCGACCGGAATGGCATCGCGATCGTCCCGACTCCGTGGACGTCCGCTCCTCCACCGCTTGTGTTTGGAACTTACGACGGGCATTGGAATGCGCGGGGCGATGCTGTTGTTGCCGGGCAGCTAGCCCTCGCAATGTATAGCCGGAAGTGAGTGAGACGCGATCAGATTATTGTTTTGGAATTGCTCCGGCCCCTGGCCAGTCTGAGTTGCCAACACGTTTGAGATTCATTTCGAAGAAGCGGACAGGATCGCGGCCCGGAATGATCTGATCGCCGACTTCTTTCCAGGCGCCGTCCTTGATCACGGCGGTGTATCGAATCGTCACCGGTCCGGCAGGAATCTCCCAGCTGTAACCGTCAGCGGTCGGAGTGAGTTTGAAGTCACCAGCTCGACCCTGCGCGTACGAATGAATCGTGTACGCCTTTGCGTTCTGATCGTATGAGATCGTCCCAAACGCGTTGAACGTGACGGCGCCGGTTGCCGCATCGTATCCACGGCCTTCAAGAAGCTTTATCGATCCGTCGAGAAACGGTCCGATTCGTTCGGTCTGGATGACGTCGTGTTTGGTACCGTTCTCGAGAATCGTCGATGCGGGGCCGCGCCAGATTCCGTCCATCATGGAGAGAGTGGCCATTGCCGCTTTCTGTGCGGCGATCGCCGCTGCCGGGTCATATCCTCGTTGGGCGTAACACGGAATTGCGGTTGTAAGTACAAGCAGCGATGAAATAGGAGCGAGTCTGGTGAAGCGCATGCAGTCTCCGGCTTTCGAGTGGGGCCGTAAAATTACTGCATTTCCATGTAGTCCTTCCACGAAAGGCGAATCATTCCCGCAGGCGTAGACTCATCACGCGACGCAACGCGAACGCCACCGCGCTCGGCACCGATATTCTGCGTGGCCTGATATGCCCAGTCGTGCTCGAAGATCGCGCGGAAGTATTCCGATAGCGGCGC
>JBDTNA010000036.1:0-14073 GCA_039933985.1 Gemmatimonadales bacterium
CCAGAATGCTTTATACTGGAGCTCGGAGTGCGGCATCGTGTGAGCGTTGCACACCGACGCTTTGATGAGAAACTTGTTCTGCTCGAAGTTTTCCCAGGATGCAAAATTCCATGACTCGGGTGCCGCGAGGTGACAGGTAGAACAATACGGCTTCACAACTGAGCGATAGAAACCCGGCTGCGGCGACCAGCCCTGCGGCACATAGTCAACCTTGGCCAGCGTGCCAGGTACCGACGCTGCATTTCCCTACAGCCCGCGGATGTAAGAGGCGACGGCCGATTGCGGCGCTGAAGTGACGATCATCGCGTTGATCTTCCGCATTTTCTCCTGCTGCGCGGCCTTTGCCGCCGACGAGGAGAAAGCGAGCAGGCCGGGATCCAGTGGAAGGAATGATGCGCCATCCACCTTGAAAGTTTTCGTATTGAATTTGCCGCCGTGACACGAAAGGCACACCTGAGGAACGTACTTGCGACCTTCGGTATCCAGCGAAACTCGGTCAGCCAGGTGGCCATACCACGGGCCTCCTCCGTTCGAGAGGCTGTCGCGGAGGACGACAAGAAAGGTCGATCCACTCGCATCCTTCGAGATTACCATCGCGAGAATGAAGTCGTCCCCGGTGCCTTCACCGGGTCGGGTAATCGTGTTGATATCGTTGAATCCCTTCTCTCCAGGTACGATACCATGCGCTGTCGCGTAACAGGTGGTTGTGACGGCGTATGGTGGTATCGTCATGGCACCTTGAGCACATTGAGTGCGGCGACCTACTCCCAGGTCCAGGTCATTGCCATATGTGGCTTCGTTGGCGTACTGCGACGGGTCTGCCCATAGTGGCATGTTGGGAAGATTCAACCACGCCTGAAGCCCCATCGTTTTTAAATTGATATTCGGACAAAAAAAGTTCTGCTCGCCCAGCCAGGAAGTCCTCAAGCCGATGTCGCCCCTGCGACGGGTCTCCAGGCGGCCGGGCAGATAAGCGGAGTCCTGACACATGCCTCCAAACGTGAAGGTGCCATTTATCCTCCCCTTCATTTCCTTCGGCATCTGCAGGCTCGAGTCTGATCCCACGCCGTTATTCTTGCTGAGCCATGCCACCGTGCGTGGCGGAAGTACTCGAACGACGGTTGAAGCTGTCGCTGGATTCGAGTAGTCCGCGAAATTTCCCTGATAGAGGGCCGTCAATTTCCACGAATTGGCGCCGGCCGGAATTTTCGAAACTGTCCCCGGCCCGGGGGTGACGAAGCCGCTATCCGGAAAACCCGGTCCGTCCAGCCGATACTGGGCGGCTCCGTCGACAAGAGTCCATTGAAAATCGACGTTGCCATCGCCGGTATGTTTTACGGTGAAGTTGGTCGGATTCGTGAACTCCTGTGATGAGACGAATGTGACCGCGGGCGATGTTCCCCATCTCCCATCACCGTAGGTAACGACGAGAGTGTAGAGATAGCTGTCGCGCGGATCGGGTACGGTGTCACGCGCGGCTTTCTGTGCAGTCGCTTTGAGAGTGACGCGCGCCACAGGCTCACCTGTACCGACCGCGCGCATGAGCGTATAGGTCTTGGCGTTCGGCATCGAATCCCAAGCGAGGCTGGCGATAAGTGGAACGCCCGGCAGGAACCTGAGGCCAGTCGGCGTCGGTCCAGCTGTTGTTCTCACGCTCACGGGTTCGACGGGCAGCGCGGTTCCGGAAGTTGGAGTTCCGGAGGTCGCTACTCCTGTCGAGGGAGAGATCATCGGAGCAGAAGTTGGAGCTGGAGTCGAAGTCGACGGCGGCGACACCGGCAATCTGCCGGAAGGCACATCCGTAAGTGGTATCGGTGCGGTACTGCCCGCCTCCGCAATCCAGGTGTTGAGTGCGCGCCGCAGCTCTTCGATGCTCATTCCGTAAAGCGAGTCAATTGAAGCAGGAAGTCCCTGCCTCGCCCATTCATAAAAAACCGCAGGCGGGATTGTCGGCGGCGGCGCGCTTGTCGCACGCGGTGGTGAAGCTATGATTCCAACCGGCAACGCCGTTACGTTTGTGGGGGCTGAAGCTTTCGGAGCAGGTGGCGGCGTTGCAGACGTTACCGGTATTGCTGTCCGTGTCCGGACCGCTGTCGGGGCGATCGGAGTTGTCGTTGAAAGCGTCGCTATGCTTGTGGGCTTAGGCAAAGGTGGAACTGCGACAACAGGAGACACACTCGGTTTGCTACAGCTCGGCGGATTGACGGCATTTTGCGGCTTCGAAAGCGAAAAGTCTGATTTGATTTGGAAGACAACACCGGGCACACGCGCATACTCCGGGAGCGCCCGCGCAGGATACGTCGCCGTAACTACACCGTTGTCACCAACGGACCCAGTCTGACAGCCGCACGCCAGCAGGTTGTAAGCAGTGATCCAGCTCGGCGCCACCGAGTTCCCCGCCGGCGATGTTACGGTCACATCGAAGTCGGTGATTGTGACGTAGTCGCCCGGTGGCCTTCGCGGTTTCGCGCGCGTCACCGGATCCAGAATCTCGAGTCGCACCGCCGCGCATCCGCCGATCGGAAGCGGATTCATCGTCGAGTAAACTTTCACTGTCCATGGGTTCTGAGCACCAGCCATTGATGGTGTCAGAATTCCCGCTACGAGCGCGAGCAGAAAAGTGGATCGCAACAGCGCCATGATCACCTCGGTGACGTTTCGCAAAGGCCGCTGTTTTTCGAATTCAGTCGGGCTGCGGGGGGCGGGACAATATGCGGCTGAAGAACCGCACTAGCCAACCAATTGCGATGTGCTGACCTCGCGCCGTCCAACCCTTCTCCTGCTGGCATTGTCCAATTGAGGCTGGACCAGTTGCAGACCCGTAATATTCTCCACCATCGATGCAATCCATCCCCGAAAACATCCGCGCCCGCCTGGGCGAGCAGTACGACTTCGAGCGCGAGCTCGTCGGCGGGGGGATGGCGCGCGTCTTTCTGGCTGAGGATCGCGAGCTTCAGCGTAAGGTTGTTGTAAAGGTCCTGCCGCCTGATCTCGCCGCTGGAGTATCTGCCACGCGGTTCCGCAGCGAGATCCTCACCGTCGCGAAGCTTCAGCATCCGCACATCGTTGGAATCCTTACGGCCGGCGAAGTAGATGGGGTTCCATACTTCGTCATGCCGTACGTCGATGGAGAATCGCTCGCGGTTCATCTGAAGCGGACGGGACCGTCGAGCGTTCGAGAAGCGGTCGCCGTGTTCCGAGATGCCGCGCGCGCACTCGCCTTCGCCCACGCCAACGGCGTCGTTCACCGCGACATCAAGCCGGGCAACATTCTGTTGGCCGCAGGATCTGCAACTGTCACCGACTTCGGTGTCGCGAAGGCTCTCTCATCGGCGATGCGAAGTGGCCCGCATGGCGACCGTCACATAACGGACACTGGTGTGTCGCTCGGTACGCTGCTCTACATGGCACCCGAGCAGGCCGCGGGCGATCCCAACATCGACGGACGCGCGGACATCTACTCGCTGGGCATCACGATCTACGAGATGCTCGCCGGCTCGGCCCCGTTCGCCGGGTTGTCTCCACGCGAAATGCTGACGGCGCGGCTTACGCAGCCGCCTCCTCGACTTTCGACAATTCGAAAAGACGTACCAGCGAGACTCGAAGCTCTCATCTGTCGTTGTCTCGAAGCCGACCCGGCAAACCGGCCGCGAAATGCGCAAGAAGTTGTGGAGTGGCTCGAGTCCGCGGACGTAGCGAGTGGAGCATCCAGCCTTCCTTCGCTTCTCCTCGACAGAACTGGTCGTCGTCGTTCGCCGATGATGCTCGCGGCGGCAGGTGTTGTACTCGCACTCGTGATCGGGGGAGGTGTCGCGCTCTACCGGTCGAAGAGCATTGCTTCACCAGAGAGTGCTGCTTCCGGCGCCGCGACAACAGCAGGGGGAGTTCCATCTGCGGAAGTCATCGCCGTCATGCCGTTCGTCAGCCTCAGTGAAGACTCGAGCAACTCGTATCTCGCAGCCGGTTTGACGAACGCGCTCGCCGGTCGACTCTCACGCGCTGCCGGACTGAACGTGATTACACCAACGCGCGCCGTCGACTTCGTGAGCGCGAAGGCGTCGCAGGTGAATGGTGGACGCAGTGTTCTCGTCCTCGAGGGCGCAGTCGAGCGTGTCGGCAAGATGATTCGCATCAGCGCTCGTCTCAGCGATTCGCAGACCGGGATCATGCGATGGTCGGACGTGTTCGATCGCGGCGTCAACAACATGCTCGCTGTCGAGGACGAGATCGCCGGAAGAATCGTCGAGGCGGTTGCACCGATGACGGCGCCAAGGGTCGACAGCTTCAACAGGGCGACGGTGGCGTTGTCGCCTCAGCTGTACGAGCGATATCTGCGCGCGAAGTACGATCTCGCGCAGCGCGGGCCTGTCGCCATCAAGAGAGCAATCGCCGCGCTGGTTGTGATCAGCAAGACTGAGCCGAAGTTCGCGCCCGCGTTCGCTTCGCTGGCGCAGGCGTATTCAGTTCTTCCATTGTACTCCCCCGCTGCGACGGGTGATTCCCTTCGACAGCTCGCGCTCGTCGCGGCCGAGAATGCGGTCAAGCTCGATCCGAATCTCGCCGATGCATACACAGCCCGAGCGCTCGCGCTCGATGCGCTATGGAAATGGGGCGAAGGCACGCGCGATTTCCAGAAGGCACTCACCCTCGACTCGATGAGTGCGCGCGCACATCAATGGTATGGCGAGCACCTGCTCATCGTCGGCAACCCGCAGCAGGCAGTACGCGAGCTCGCTACCGCGACGCGGCTCGATCCCGCCTCCCCGATAATGGCGGGCTCGTTCGCTCTCGCCCTCGTGCATGCCGGCCGGAATCGTGATGCAGTGATGCAGGCGCAGAATGCTGTCGCAATGGACCCGTCATTCGCGACAACGCACTTCATGTACGGGGCAGTGCTTCTCTACTCGGGAAGTCCGAAGGACGCGCTCATTCCACTCGGTGAAGCGCTCGAGCTTGCACCTGATTCACGCACGATCCTCGGCCTGCTCGGCTACGCTCAAGTCGCGTCAGGTGATGTCGCGCTCGCTCAACGCACCCTCAATCGAATCCAGCAGTCACCGCGCGAGCTTGGAACCGATCCGGCGATTGCGCGGATCAAGTTCGCGATGGGTGATATGAACGGTGGAATGCAGGCGCTCCAGAACGCCGCAAGAGAGCACGATCCATTTTTTGTATCGGAGCCGCTGAATTCGCCGCCGTTTGGGAAAGCGAAGTCAGACCCACGGTTTGCCGCGCTATCGAGAAGCGTCGGCCTCCAGGGCAACGCTCTCTAGGGCGAAACGACTTTCTCCCATCGCCAGACCAGCCCATCATCCGGATCGACGACCTCACCCATGTTGCTGAAGCCGCATTTCTTGAGAACGGAATTCGAGGGGTTCGGCTCCGGCATCGTGTGCGCACGGACGATGCGCACCGAGTCATTCTCCATCGCATGCGCAGTGAGCGCGGCCGCCACCTGAGTCGCGAACCCGCGTAGCTGGAACGTCGGTACAATGCCGTAGGCGATCTCGACCATTCCTTCGGCATCCGGTGGACCCTTGAATCCGCCGCTCCCTACAACAGCTCGACTTTCCCGATGCACGACTGCAAATCCGAAGCGCCACGGGTCCGCATCAGCCGGAGTTCGCAGACTGGCGAGCCACTCCGATGAGACCTCGTCCGACACGAAGAATTCCCGGAGTCCAGGAGCCGCAGGAAACCCCACCAGACTTTCGTAGCGCTCGGGATCCTCGATCAATGCAAGGATGCACTCGGGACGCTGCGGAAAGAGATGAAGATCTTCCGTCTCGATCGCTGAATCCACTCAGCCCTGTCGCTTGAAAAACTGAACAGCTTTCTCGTGCTTTTCCGCTGCCGCGCGTGTCTTGAATGTCCCCAGATTTCGGCGTTTGCCCGTCTTGGGGTTCTTCTTGCGAGAGTACAGCCGGTATCCGCCCGATTTTAGCTTCCTGATCATGGACTCCTCCCAGGTACAGCGTGCACGCGATCTCGTCATGGAACATGGCTGGAATGCCACGTCGTATCAAATCGTCAACCCCGGCATCGAACATTGGTTCTCCGCCCGCGGCGATGCCGTCGTCGGGTTCGCGCGCTATGCCGGCTTCCGCGTCGTAGCGGGCGCGCCAGTATGCTCGTTCGATCGCCTGTCCGAAGTGGTGCAGGAATTTGAGAACGATGCGAAACAACCAGGACATCGGGTTGTGTATTTCGGAAGCGAAGAGCGACTCGAGAGCACGCTTCCCGACAGCCCATCACACTCCCGCGCATTGCTCGGTGCCCAACCTGCCTGGAACCCTTCGCAGTGGGACGCCCTCATCGCGAGTCATGCCTCACTTCGCGCGCAGCTGACTCGCGCGACGAACAAGGGCGTGAGGATAGCCGAAATGTCGCCGCGCGATGCATCGAAGTCCGATGCGCTCAAGCGTGTTTTGAACATCTGGCTCGAAAATAGAGGATTGCCTCCCCTTCATTTCCTCGTGGAGCCCGACACGTTCGCGCGACTGGACGACAGGCGCGTGTTCGTCGCGCACCAGGAACATACAGGAATGAGCACGCGCGTCGTCGCGTTTGCAGTGCTTTCACCAATCGCCGCCCGCAACGGATGGCTCGTCGAGCAGTTTCCCCGGGTAGCCGACGCGCCAAACGGAACGGTCGAGCTGCTGCTCTCGACCGCCGTGAAAGCGATCGCCGAAGCTGGATCGACGTACGTTACACTCGGTCTGGCGCCGCTTGCGATGCGCGAGCAGATCGAGCATCCGAAGGAGCCTCTCTGGCTGCGGGCTGCACTGAAGTTCGCGGCGCTGCACGGCCGGCGATTTTACAACTTTGCCGGACTCTACACTTTCAAGGCAAAGTTTTCGCCCGAGACGTGGGAACCGGTTTACGCTATCGAAGCAGCGTCGCGATTTTCGGCGGGTGCACTCTACGCGATTGCCGGCGTCTTCGCATCGCGCTCACCGATTGCGCTTGTTTCCAGCGCCATTGGGAAAGCACTCACTCACGAGATGCACTCGATCTTCACCATCTCCGCGCGGCAATAGATCTGCGAGCCAATGGACGAAAACATTTCTCTGGACGCATTGCTAACCGCGGTTCAATTTGAAGCAACCGATACGGAGCTCGCAATCGAATCCTCAATCACCCGCCGCAAGTTCCTCGGCGCATGCTCGGCCGGACTCACGGCACTGCTCATTCCTGGTCCTGATGCATGGGCATATGGCGACGTGCCCCATCCCTCGCCCCGTCCCGGCATCACCGGAAAGAATGTCCTGACAAAAGAGCAGCTCGGCAAAACTCCGAAGCTCATCCCGCTCTTCGACTCGGTGCGAGAGATTCCCGAAGTGCTGGATGGCATACGCTGCAACTGTGGATGCACCGATGCCCCGGTGCTGAGGTCGCTCCTGTCGTGCTACGAAGGAAAAGGCATGGCTCGCGACTGCTTCATCTGCCAGGGCCAGGCTCGACTCGCCGTTCGTCTTCACAAGGAAGGCAAGTCGCTCGCTGATATCCGAACGGCAATCGACGCGAAGTTCGGCTGATTCGTCGTCCAAACCCATAACTCCCCCACGATGATCATTCGCATCGCAGCTCTCGCCGCGCTCGCCGTTCCGTGCCTCCTCTCGGCACAGGTTCGCGCGAGCGAGGCCGGAACCGTTTCTCAGATGATCGATGGAACGAAGATCACCATCGAGTATTCGCGACCGAGAGCGCGCGGGCGCTCGACGCTGTTTGGAACGAAAGCCGTGCATTGGAACGAGACCTGGACGCCCGGAGCGAACTGGGCGACGACGCTCGATGTCAACAAGAATGTCAAGCTGAACGGAAAGCCTGTCGCAAAGGGAAAGTATTCCGTGTGGATGGTCGTGCGGCAGAACGGCAACTGGACGGTCGTGCTCGATCCTGAGTCGCATATCTATCACATGAATCCACCAGACTCGAGCTCGACTCAGGTCCGAATTCCGGTGCACGTCGAGGCAGTACCATTCACCGAAGTGCTGACGTGGTCGATGCCTGATATCCGCATGAATGGCGGAACGCTCGCGATGCAATGGGAGCGCGCTCGCGTCGCGATGAACGTGGAGGTGGAGCCATCGCTCGCAATGACGCTCCCTTCATCGGATGCAACGCCCTACCTCGGCCGCTACAAGTGGGTGGAGAAAGATTCGGCGACCGCGAAGGACAGCGTGGTGTCGGAGGTCGCGATCACTCATGAAAGCGGCACGCTTCGCGGACGCTTCACTCCGGAAGACAAGTATCTGAAAAAGTTCGCGCTGATTCGAGTTGCTCCCGACTGGCTCGCCGTCGGGGTCTACGATGAGAAAGGCGATATTTACGAGGTTCTCAAACCCGACATGGTGTTCGAGTTCGCGCGCGCAAACGGTGTGATCACCGGCTTTGCTGTTAGAGACAGCGACGACAATGTGTGGGCTAAGGGAACGCGGATTCGCTGACCCGGCGTTGCGCTAGGTAAGGAAGAATACTCCCGCGAACGCGGCCACTATCGCGGCACCCTGCAGCGCCAGCACGCGAAGGGCTCGCGTCGTATCGAGCGGAAGCCACTTCGCTGCGAAGTACACGATGATCGGTGCCTGAATCACCATCAGCAGCTGAAATAGGTGAGCGGGAGTGCCTTCGTCAGGATCGTGGTCCATTCCTTTCACGGCATAGTGGACGAGCACGATTCCGAACGCCACCAGCGACATGATGATTGGCAGCACGGCGCTCGGCTCCCGCTTCATCGATCGATTCGCACCTTTGACCCAGGGCATGACATCCTCCGCGCTATTGCAAAGTACTTTGTATCGCAATGTACGACGACACCGGCCGGTTGGCAATACTCGCGGTAAGGGTAAATAGGGGAGACGGCCAGGACCGAGATGATACGAGAGAGCTAGGGACCGTCTCGCAAACGCATTACGATCGCCTCAACATGCATTGCAGTCGTGTCGAGCACCGGCAGGTCGGCAATCGTTGGCGCCCTCAACAGCAGCGGCAGCTCGGTTCCGCCGAGTATCACTCCGTCGATGTTTTCGGTGTCTCTGAGTTTCGCGATGAGCGATGCAAATTCCTCACGCGTTTCATCGCGAAAGTCGCCCTTGAGCAGCTGACCGACATAGCGCTCGTGAACCCACGTCCTGTCAGCTTCAACGGGCGCGATCACCTCCAGACCGTACCGGCCGAACACATCGCCGTAGAATGAAGCCTCCATCGTGAACCGCGTACCCAGCAGCAGCAATCGCTTGAGCCCGAGACGTTGCGCCTCCGCGGCGCAAACTTCGACGATGCTTACTATAGGTAGTGGACACCGCGCCGCGAGTTCGTCGAATACTATGTGAGGCGTATTCGCCGTCATCGCGAGGAAATCGACACCGGCTCGCGCCAGTCGAAGCAATGATTCGAGCAGATACTGAGCGAACGCATCGCGATCGATTGCAACCAGTCGAAGAGCTGTTTCAACATCGAGGCTGTCGATCATGATTCCAGGCGTCGTCGCGGGATCGTCGCGCTGCCACACCTCGATGATTCGACGGTAATAGTCGATCGTCGAATCGGGCCCAAGCCCCCCGACGATGCCGACTCGCCTCACGTCATTCCCGGCTTCTGTTGATGTCATGCGTCTGGACCTCGCCTGACTGGTTGCTTGCAATTGCAAGAAACGGTCAATATCTTGCAATTGTATGACACGCCCAATGATATCTCAAACCTCGTCGAAACCTTCCCCGGCGCCAGTGCTCGCAAAAGCCGCACTCGCGGCAGCGGCGCGACTCGGTCTCCGCAATAAACAGCTCGGTGAGATAATCGGCACCAGTGAAGCCTCGGTGTCGAGGCTTCGGAGCGGCCGAGGCCTCGATCCGGAACGGAAAGAGGGAGAGCTCGCGCTGATTTTTCTTAGGGCTTATCGCTCGCTCGACGCGCTAGTAGGCGGCGACGACGTCAAAGCTCGCGCCTGGCTTCATGCACCCAACGATCACCTCGGCGGCATTCCTTCCGATCGCATTCGCACAGTGGAGGGACTCGTCGATGTCGTCCAGTATCTGGACGCGATGCGCGGGCGGCTCTGAGATCAGGCCTCTTCATCGCTCGCCATGGCGAGTGGTGGAGGCGCAGCATCAGGTATCGACCCGCAAGCTCGTGGACTCGAACGACGAGCAGGAGCTTCTCGAGGAGATGATCGAGCGCGTGAAACCGCCTGATATCACGGGCGGCAAGCTCCACTACCTGCTCTTCACTCCATTTCGGTATCCGCCGCTGCCGCATGGATCACGCTTCGGCACGAGGCGGGAGCGCGGCATCTGGTACGGCTCGGAAGATCGCCGCACGGCGTTCGCCGAAATCGCGTACTACCGCCTGCTCTTTCTCGAGGGAACTCAGGCGTCGCTCGGAACACTGACGACGGCGTTGACTGCATTCACCGCCCGAGTGCGGACGCCGCGAGGCGTGGATCTGGATTCCACTCCATTTGATGATCATCGCCGCGGCATCGCGTCGCCAACGAGCTACATATCTTCGCAGGCACTTGGCGCCGCAATGCGCAGCGCTGGAGTCGAGGCATTCCGGTATCCATCTGCGCGGGATGCCGAAGGCGGCGTGAACGTCGCCGCCTTCGTACCCGCTGTCTTCGGAAATGCGAAGCCGAAGACGTTCGAGACGTGGCACTGTGCCGCTTCCCGCGACCTGGCCGAAGTCGCTCAGGGCGACTACTTCAAGCGAGACTCCTTCACTTTTCCGAGGTCGCAGTTTCTCGTCCAGGGGGCGTTGCCCGCCCCCGCGCTGTAGGACGTATTAGAATAGAAGTGCGTGCAAACATCCAACCTCATGACCGACAGTTCCGCTTTCGACACGGCCTATGCCGACGTCCATAGCACAGTCAGCGATCCACGTCGGCTCGCCGTCGTTCACGCAACCGGATTGCTCGACAGTGAGGTTGAAGAAGCGTTCGACAGACTGACGCGTTTGTCGGTTCGTCTTCTCAAGATTCCAGCGTCGTTCGTATCGTTGGTCGACGAGAATCGCGACTTCTACAAATCAGCCTGTGGCTTTGGCGAGCCACTGGCTTCGGCACGGCAGCTCGAGGGACCGACCTTCTGCCATTTCACGCTTCAATCGGCAGAGCCGCTGATCATTCCTGACACCAGAGCCGATCCCCTTTATCGAGACGTACCGACCGTCAAGTCACTCGGCGTCGCGGCGTATGTCGGCATTCCCATCCTCATCAACGATCAGATCATCGGCGCGTTCTGCGCGATCGATACAGCTCCGCATCCGTGGAGTGCCGATGAAGTAGACACACTGCGGGAGCTTGCCGCGGTTGCAGTGAGCGAGATCTCACTGCGTGCGGCGCGGGCCGAGGTCGAGCGTGCGCGCGCAGAGGCGGAAGCGGCGAATCGCGCGAAGGGAAACTTTCTCGCGGCAATGAGTCATGATCTTCGGACACCACTGAACGCGATCGGCGGGTACGCGCAGCTGATCGAAATGGGTGTCCATGGCCCTGCGTCTGAAGGTCAACGAGACTCGGCGCTTCGAATCCTTCGGGCGCAGCGTCATCTCCTGGCACTGATCGACGACATTCTGCATTTCGCAAAACTCGAGAGCGGAGAGATTCCGCTGAACCTTGGTGCGATATCACTGTCGGAGGTGTGCAGCACTCTCGAGTCGCTCATTGGCCAGCAGGCGGTCGACAAACAAATTGCTCTGACCTGTAACCTCGACGAAATCGCAAACGGCTCGAGCAGCTCGATGGAAGCGTTGGCGGACTTCGATCGTGTGGTGCAGATCCTCGTGAATCTTGCGACGAACGCGATCAAGTTTACCAAAGAGGGGGGGCAGGTGACCGTTTCCGCGCGACATTCGGGCTCGTGGGTCGAGATCCTGGTTCATGATAGCGGGCGCGGCATAGCTGGCGATGACATCGAACGAATCTTCGAGCCGTTCATTCAGGTCGAAAGGACTGGCGGCACGCGCGAGGGAGTCGGTCTTGGTCTCGCAACGAGCCGCATTCTCGCGCGCCGCATGGGCGGCGATATCGTCGTCGAGAGCGAGTTGGGTGTTGGATCGACTTTCAGTCTGCGACTACGAAGCGTCTGAAGTCGGCGATCCACCCTGTGCGATGTAAACCACAACCGCGAAAGTAATGCGGCGTCCCGTGACGCCGTTGGAGAGGACAAGACTGTAGCCCTCGGGTTCATTGCGAACCAGCCGCGCCGGGGATATGATCGCCCAATGCCCTTACGTGGCGCCTTGCCGAGATCGCCCTGACCGCCGCGCTGCTGTTTGCGCGCCTGGCGCTTGCGGCAGTCTTCTTCATCGCTGCGATCGCGAAGCTGCTCGATCGCCCCGGATCCCGCGCCGCGCTGGCCGGTTTCGGAATTCCCGCGTCGCTGACCGCTCCGTTAGCGATCGTTCTCCCGACTGTAGAGCTGTTGGTCGCTCTTGCCCTGCTGCCTGGACAATCCGCTCGAGTGGCCGCGTTTGCAGCCGCGTCGCTGCTGCTATTGTTCGTTGCCGGAATCGGCCGCATCATGATCCGCGGACAGGTGGCCGATTGTCACTGCTTCGGGCAGCTGCATTCGTCGCGCGTTGGATGGGGAACTCTGTTCCGCAACGTTGTACTCGGCGCCATCGCGTTGTTTGTCGTGGTTGGCGACAGCTCCAACCCTTCGCCGAGCTATGTCGATTGGGTCAGGCAGCTAGCGCCTGCTGAAGTGTGGTTGCTGATTGTTGGCGCAGTACTCGTCGCCGCCATCGCCGGCGGCGCGTGGTTCATGATGCATCTGCTTCGCCAGCATGGCCGGTTGTTGCTGAGACTCGATGCACTCGAGGAAAAGCTCGCGTCGGCCAGTTTCGGAATCGGCTCGGCGGACGGTCTCGCTATTGGTATCCGCGCTCCAGCGTTCTCGTTGAGCAATCTCGACGGATCGACAGTCTCTCTCTCCGATCTGCTTGCTCAACGTCTTCCTGTGCTGCTGGTGTTCGGTCATCCGGATTGTGGTCCCTGCGTGTCGATGTTTCCGGAGATTGGCGGCTGGCAGCGCAAGTATCGCGACATTGTCGACATCACTGTGATCGCCGAAGGAACAGCCGAAGACAACCGGGTGCTTGCTGCAACTCATCGGATGGAGCGCGTGCTGCTTCAGCGCGGTCGCGATGTCGCGGAAGAGTACGAGGCGTACGGAACGCCGAGTGCGCTGCTGATTTCGCCGGAGGGATTGATTGCGAGCGCTGTGGCACAAGGAATTCCTGCCGTTCGCGCGCTCGTCGAATCATTTGTCTCGAAGGCATCGCAGGCCGCGCATGTCGAAAGTACAAATGGCAGCAATGGAAACGGTGTGAATCACCGGAACGGAGAGGCCGCCTTCACTTTGTCGCCGAGCAATGTCGATGCAGGTTGATGCCGGCATTGTGAAAATCAGGGCGCTGTTGACCGCAGCGCGGCCTCAGCTCCTCGCCGACTCGCGCGACCTCGCGCAAGCAGCACAACAGCCGTTGCACGCGCCGGGTGATGCTGTCCCCGATCGGACTCCGGTGATCTCGCGTCTGATGGAAGAGATCAGAAAGCTTCGCGCGGACATTCGTGGTGTTGACGTTCAGTCGCCGGCGGCGATCAACGCTCGTGATCTCGCCGCAAAGGCGCTGCTCGAGACTCACCAGGCGCTTGCGGATCTCGCGGATACCTACGTTGCCGCTGATCAAACAGAGGCGATCACTCTTCTCGCGAAGAGTGTGAATCACTTGAAGAATGCGAAGGCCACAAGCACGAGCGCTGCGCAGGCGCTCGGCATCCCGTGGCCCCTCCAGTGAGTGGCGCGCCGGCTGTCATTCCTCGCGACGACTGGTTCGATCGTCTCGCGCGCCGCACCGCACAGCGCGGCAGGTCGTCAACTTCGCGCAGTGAGATTAGTCGACGCGATGCGGTAGGCGTGTTTGCCGGCTCGACAGCGCTCGCATTTTTCGGATCACTGTTGAAACCGTCGCGAGCGTTCGGTGCGCGTGAGGCTCCGGGACAAGATCCAGGCTGCAGCGGGACTCGAACGTTTTATCGGGAGGGCTGCAAGAAACCTGTTCCGAAATTGAACT
>JBDTNA010000037.1:0-14026 GCA_039933985.1 Gemmatimonadales bacterium
GAGCATATCGACGAATCGCGGAACGACAAAAAGAAGAATGATCGTCACGCCGATGGCTGCGACGAACGCCATCAGGGCTGGATAGAGGAGCGCGCCCCTGATGCGCGCGCGAAGCTCTGCCGATTCATCGAGATTGTCAGCGAGCCGCAGCAGAACCTGATCCAGCGCGCCAGTTTCTTCGCCGGCGGATACCATCGCGACGTAGAGCTGCGAGAAGACTTTCGGATGCTTTCTCATAGCCGACGCGAGCGAGGCTCCATCTCGAATGTCCTTGCGCACTTCTGAAACGGCCGCGTCCAACAAGTCATTACCCGCTTCAGCGGCCGGGAATGAAAGTGCCCTTTCGAGCGGCACACCAGCGCTCAACATTGTCGCAACTACGCGTGTCCAGACTGCAAGCGCGCTTGCGAGAGACATCCGGCCTGAGCGCAGCTCTGCGCTCACGGCGCCAACTTCGAGCAGATCGAATGGATACAGCTGGCGGCGGCGAAGATCTTCGATCGCCTCGCGCCGCGATGGAGATTGAACGTCTCCCTCGACGACCTTGCCCGCTGAATCGGCCGCGCGATACCGGAACGTCGCGGTCACGCCGCCTCACCTTGATTGATCACGCGCATCAGCTCAGCGCTCGAAGTAGCGCCCGACCGAACAGCAGCCCATCCCGCCTCGGGAAGTGTTTCCATGCCGTCATTCTTCGCCGAGGCGCGAAGCTGGGCGAGCGTGCCGCCGCTGGTGACGATCGCGCGCTGCTCGTCCGTTACGCGCAGGTATTCGTAGATGCCAATGCGCCCGCGATAGCCCGTGCGTGAGCAGGCTTCGCACCCGACTGACCGTTTGTCTTCGGCCGGTCCTTCAGCGCAATTCTCGCAAAGTGTTCGAAGCAAACGCTGAGCGACGATCCCCTGGACAGTCGCAGCCACGAGATACGGCTCGATTCCCATCTCGACGAGACGTGTGATGGCGCTTGCCGCATCGGTGGTATGAAGCGTCGAGAAAACGAGATGCCCGGTCAGCGCTGCCTGAATCGCCAGCTCCGCCGTCACTTTGTCGCGCATTTCACCGACCATTATCACATCGGGATCATGTCGAAGGATCGAACGCAGCGCGCCGTCGAAATTGAAGCCAGCCTTGGGGTTCACCGGCAGCTGAATTACCCCGGGAATCTGATACTCGACCGGATCCTCGACCGTTACGATTTTCACGCCCGGCGTATTCACGCGAGACAGCGCGGCGTATAGAGTCGTCGTCTTCCCCGAGCCTGTCGGACCCGTCACGAGCACAATTCCACTAGTCCTGGTGATCAGCGTCTCGAACTGCGCACGTACGCTCTCGGACATTCCAAGCTCGGTCAGGCCGCGCCCGTGTCCAGCGTGATCGAGGATTCGCAGGACAACACTCTCTCCGTGCAGCGCCGGCAATGTGGACACACGCACATCGACGTCGCGGTCGGCAAGCTTCAACCGCGCTCGTCCGTCCTGGGGCATCCGACGTTCGGCGATATCGAGACCCGACATGATCTTGATGCGGCTGATCACCGCGGCACGATACTGGTCGGCGAGCTTCGATACTTCCTGAAGCACTCCATCCAACCGATACCGCACGCGCACGCCGTCGGCGAGCGATTCGACGTGAATGTCACTCGCGCCCATTCTAAGTGCGTCGAGGAGCAAAACGTTCACGAGCTTGATGACCGGCGCCTGGTTCGCGAGCGCTTCGAGATCGTCGAGTGCATCTGGCGATGGCGCGCCATTTCGCGGCGGCGCGATTTCAGGCTGGCGCTTCGCCGACATGATCGCCGCGAGAACCTCTCCCGCCTGAACTTCCACGAAACGCAGCTGGCGCTGGAACACGCGAGCGAGCTCATCGCGCACACTCGTTTCGGCGTTCTTTCCTGAAGCTATCTCGAGGGTTCCTTCAGAATCGACCGCGAGAGGTATGAGGCAGTGCTCCTCGAGATACCGCGGCGACAACCGCATCGCGAGGGGACCGCCGGCTGCCTCCCTGAGATCGCGAGTTCCAGGATTCACGGCACTCGACGCGGCTTGGGAATCGCCTGTGGCACCGAATCGTTGAAAATCCCCGGTGATTGCTTCTCGAGTCTCGACTTCACGCGCTCTCGAACGTCATCCGCCGTTTCATCGCTTCGAACGATGTAGGGAGTGACGAAGATGGCAAGCTCGGTGCGATTGCGGGTCCTCGTCTGCCTCTTGAAGAGATTCCCGAGGATTGGAATATCCTTGAGGAACGGGACACCGCTGTCAGAAGTCTCTTCGGTCGTTCCGATGAGCCCGCCAATCACTACAGTCTGACCGTTCTTGATCGTTGCGCGCGTAGACGCCTCGCGCGTCGAGATCACCGGCGCATTCAGCGCGGACGGAATCGTCTGCGTCGTAAGACTGCTGACCTCCTGCAGAATCTGCACGCTCACATAGTCATCCTGATTGATCGTCGGAATGATCGTGAGATTCGTGCCAACGTCCTGGAACTGAACCGTGCGATCGATCGCGATGTCATTGCCGAGTCGAGTGGATACGATGAACGGCACCTTGCTGCCGACGAGAATGCGGGCCTCGCGGTTGTTGGTCGCGAGAATCTGCGGAGTGGAGAGGACTCGCACATTTGAATTCGCAGCGAGCGCCTGAAGAACTGCTCGCACGCGATAACGATCGAGCGAAACCACGCGCAGAACGAAGTTGTCGATCAGAGATGCGGAATCGGGAGCTGCTGGCGTTCCGAATCGCGCCGATGTCGTCCCATTTACCGCCGACCAGTCAACGCCGAACTGTTGCGATTTTCCGAGCACTATCTCGGCTACCAGCACCTCGAACAGAACCTGCGGCGGACGCGTATCGAGGGCTTCGACCGTTTCGCGAATCAGTGGAAAGTTTGGAGGGACAGTTCTTATCACCAGCGAATTCGTCGGGAGGTTCGCAACGATTGTCGTTTGGCCGACGAGATTGCCGGTCGTGTTCGCGGTGGTCGGCGTCACTTCAGATGCCGGCGGATTCGAAATCGCCGGTGTCGATACCTGCGGCGGAGTGATCGGAGCATCGCGTCGCATCTGGAACGCCTGCCCCTCCCTCTGGCGAAACGCGTCGAGGTTGCGCGAGAGACTTCGATCGTCCAGCGACTGCGAGCTCGATGCGCTCACCGCAGATCCGTAAACGCGACCCAGCGCGGCGGCGAGGTCTTCCGCGGACGCGTACTTGAGAGGAAGCACGTACGTGTGGAGCGCCTGCGCGGGCGCGCGGTCGATCGGCATGACCTGCGCAACCGATCCCTTCTGAATCAGAGTCAGTCCGTTGCTCTCGAGAATGGATTCGAGGATCGCGTTCACTTCCGGGGGCGTGACGGGCGCAGCCGTGGTAAAGGTGATCCGTTTGTCGGGCACGTCAGTGAGCACGACGTTCAGGCCGAGGCTGAGACCCAGAGAACGGATGACATCCGATAGGCGGGCGTCAACGAAGTTGAGAGCAGTTCCCGCTTGCCTTGCAGGAGTGACTTGCGCTGCGGTGACAGCGGGAAGAATCAAGGAACCGATCAGAAAACCGGCTGCAAGCGTGCGTTTCACTGATTGCGCTCCTCGCGCTGCTCGACAGGAATCTCAACGCGGCCGGACGGTCCGCGCATAACGACAGAGCTCTTCAGGATCTTCTCAATTCTGAACGACCCCACGCGTTCGCCTGCACGATAGAGTCGTCCGGCTGCTCCAGCTGAGTCAGGCTGAATCAGCGCCATCGCGCCGTTCGGCCCGGTCATCGTTCCATAGACTCGCGGCGGACTCGCCGCAGGTGGCATCATCTCAGGCACGGGCTCTCCTGTATCGACTGAGCCCTGTGAGTTTGGAGTATACCGCGCCGCCGGGGCGGCGCGAGTGGGAGAGAAAATGTCACCGGTAACGATCGCATTGGCGTCCGCGGCATTCAGTGGCGCGGCCGAAGATCTGGTGGCAGTTGCCCCGCGCCGGTTCGAAGCGGTCTGGCCATCCGCGGCTGGCAGCGTCGCATCCATGAACCAGAACGCGATACCTCCGACGACGAGCAGGAGCGTCGCGGCGTCGAACCCAAGCTTGATCCGAGCCGTGTTCATGTGGACCGACTCATTCGATTACCGCCGGGGCGCGCAGAGTCACCGACAATTGGAGAAGTCCCGCACGGAGCGATGAGTTTGAAACGAGAGTCAGCTCGCGAGTCTCCACGACGGGAGCTCCGTTCTGGAGCAGCGATAGAAACTCCGATACACCATAGACGTCGCCGATAGCCGAAAGTGAAGCCGGGATCGCCGGCAATGGAGCACCGGAGGAGTCAGGAGAGCCGGCGAGATCGAAACGAGTGATCGTCATTCGGCTTCTCGCGGCGTAATTCTGAATCACGCCTTGAAGCGCGGATCCGGCCAGCGCCTGCGTCCGCCCGGAAATGAGCCGCCCTGCTCCGGCCGATACTTCGCGATCGAGAAGCGCTTGCCTGAGTCTCGACTCATCAGCAATCAGGGTTCCGAGTCGGGCGATTCGGTCAGCGCCGGATGCGATCAGCTCTTCACGTGCCGACCACCGGCGCGCGTATGGCGCGCCGACGAATGCGACAAATAGCGCGAGCACTGAAATCGCGACGCCGATCCAGATCGTGCGACGCTCCCGCGAAGTGAGATTACCGATGGGCACGGAAACCTACGGAGAATGTTTCGTACGTCCTGCCATTCTCGGTGAACCGAGACGTACCGGACAGCGCGCGAACGTCATCGAAGTGCGGATCTGCATCGAGAGCCGGCACGATGCCTCCGGCGTCTCGTGCGGTCCCATCTATCTGCCAGGTCTCGCCGTCAGCGCGGACGCTGATCACGCTCGCATCGCGCGGAAGTCGTCGTGTCAGCGCGACCAGCACGGACACAGGATCCGCACGCAGTCCGCGCTCACCCGCAACCGAAGATTGAAGGTCCAGTTTTGCCAGTCGCGACTGCAATGCGGCTCCACCTGCTGCCTTCGGAGTGAGCGCGGCGATCTCTGCTTCCTCTCGTTCCAATATTCTGGATCGATACCGATCGACCGCAGTAAGCGCGAATGCCAACGCAAGCAGGAGATTCACCGCGGACCGCGCGACCGACATTCGCCGCCGGCGATGCATCCTCCGCGCGACTGCGGAAGTGACCAGCATTTCGCCAATCGAGGAATTCAGTCCAAGCGCAGCTCCGTACGCCGCGACGAATTCCGGCGGAACGTCCTCTACGGTGGGCGCCTCCCGAAGATCACCTACAGATTCGGATGCAGAAATGCGACGGGCCGTCCGGAGCGAGCCTTCGAAGAGCTCGATGAGTCCGACTTCGCCTTCGGCCGCGTCTACGCGATAGACACCATCGGGCGCACCTGCGGTTCGAAGAACACGCGCCAGCGCAGCCGGCGCGGGCTCAACGCTCGCAACGGTCGCCCACTTTTCGAGCTCGGTGACCCACGATTCGACGAGCGGGGCCTCCGCGGCGAATACAAGATCAGAATCGCGTCTCGTAGCCGCGACTATCTCACCCCCTTCGATCGGAAAGAACCGATCGGGCTCGAGCGTCAGGATTGCACGCCGCTGTTCCTCGAAGACCGGCGGAAGCGGAACGTGCTTGACGTGAGCGAATCCGAGTCCGACCGCGACGCCAATTGCGCTGACCGGTCCCATATATTC
Organism: Gemmatimonadales bacterium; assembly: GCA_039933985.1. Classification (GTDB taxonomy): domain Bacteria; phylum Gemmatimonadota; class Gemmatimonadetes; order Gemmatimonadales; family Gemmatimonadaceae; genus UBA4720. The sequence continues at coordinate 5,664 of JBDTNA010000037.1, forward strand.
GCGGAGGACCCTGACCGCGTCACGCGGCACCGCCGTGTCCCACTTGATCTCGAAAGTGTCGACAGGCGACCCGCGCAATCCACGAACGGTCACCGCACGAATTCGAGTCGGTGTAAGCTCCAGGCCGACGCGTGTGCTCACAGGTCGCGCTCCTGCCAGCGGACCAGCACGACATTGCTTCCATCTATTGCGTAGACCGCCTGGATCTCATGCGTCAACGCCTGGCCTGGCAGCCACCCGCGCGAGATGATGAGAATGCGAGACGGTTCGTCGACGAGACTTCCAGCCGCAACGGCGAGCACGGTGTCGGACGCAGCAGCGCGATTGATTTTGCCGTCACCGTCAACCGTGAGATATGGCGCCGCAGAAATCGCGAGCGATTCCGAAACATCCGCTATCGTTCGGAGCTCTTCGAGCGATCTCAACGGTCGCGCTGGAGGAAGAACGGGATAGGCGATATCAGCGCGCGGGGGTAGGTCACCGTCTGAACCGACACGCATCCGAATGGCATCGGCCGCGCGTGCCGCCTCCGCGGGTCCGGTGAAGAACGAGAACAGGCGTGCGAGCTGCGCACGGGATGCAGCGTTGATGTCGAGCCGGGAGCTCAAGTCAACGTAGGCGACAGCGAATCGCGCGTCGCCGAGGATTCGGTCTCCTTCGCTCGTTGATTGAAGCGAGTTGAGAAAGGCCGCGCGCTCGCCCCGATCAGTGATTGCAATCAGTCGAGCACGAACGCTTTCCGCACCGGTGACGATTCCACTCTCCGCTGCATACTTGCCTGACGTGCGAGCCCGCAGATTCCCGGCAATCGAGATTGAGCTCCGCGCCGACGTAGCTACCCGGGCTCCAATCGCTGAAAGAATTACGATCAGCCAGAGCGCGAGCATCAATGCGACTCCCCGGCGAGACTTCATCTCCTGACTGCTCCAGATACCGCCACGATCAATGATGGTGGATTCGAAGACCGTTCGCTCGCATATGAGATTTCGACAGCCTCGGGGACCTGCCGAGGTGACTCCCATTCGTGCACCCATTCACCGCTGTCATCGGGTCTGAGTGATTTCACATCGATCAGCCTGACCCCTTTCACAACCGCGTAGATCGGTGCCGCTATGGAGTCTTCAAGGGGATCGGCGCGCAGCTCGATTCCCATAGATGACGAAGAGATTTTCACAAACCAGAGCGATCCCGCACCAAGCGGTGACGATATTCCGCGCGAGACGAAGCTCAGCTCGCTCCCCGTGGCAGTGCGTGCACTTCGAAATGTCGCCGGGCCTCCGGACGGAGCATCGGACAGATGCCTCAAACCATCTGTGATGAGACCGCGCATCAGCGCCTGAGATTCTGCGCCGCTGTGATAGTCATCGAGTCGGTCTGCAGTGTCGAACCCCGCCTGCGCCGACCCATAGGCAAGCAGCGCGATCAATGCCGTCAGAACGATCGCGATCATGACTTCGATCAGCGTGAACGCTCGACGTTTCGTCATCGCGCCGACACCAGACGGTGAACGACAAACTGTCCGCCACGCGGGAGGGTGACAGTTACGACAATGTCGTTCAACCCCACCTGCGCTGGTGCGATTCGGACTTGTCTCGCGAATCCATCCGCCATCCGCCTCGCCTGAAGCTGACTCAACGAAGGCGATCCCGTTTTCGCAGCCTCCATACCCTCTTCAGCGTAGGCAACCGCTGTAACCCATGCCTCGGCGTTCGCCACATTGCGAGATGATCCCTCAAACAGCTCGAGCAATCCGACCGCAGCGAGCGACAGAATCACAACGGCGATGACTGTCTCGAGGAGTGTCACCGCGGTCTATCCGGATTTACGACCGAACACGTGAGGGGATTGAATGCATCATCCGCCGACAGACGTCCTCGCTGAACGGTGCAAACCCCGACCGCCGAGATCAGAATCTCAACGCTGCCGCTGCGAAGTGGCGGGACACTTCCAGACAAAAGGCTTTCGGTCGACGCACGAGCAGGAACAGCCTGCCAGTCTCCGTTCTCCCGAATCCTCAGCGATATGGATTCGCCGCGACGGAGCGCCGCGCGACGTGACGCTGTGAGGACTTCCGCAATTCCACGCTCCGGGCGCGGCATGATGAGCGCCGGACCGACAACCGCCAGGGCGATTCCAATGACCGCAAGAGTCACGATCACCTCGATCAAGGTGAACGCCCGGCTCCGCGGCGCGGAGAAAATCATCGCCGCTCCCTGCCCGTGGTCAGGTCACCACACGGGGTCGGCAGTCAGGACCTCATGAACAGCTTCGCGCGTAATCGGCGCGGAAAAGAGGTAGCCCTGGCCCTGTGCGCAATTCAACGACCGCAGCTCGCGGAGCTGTTCCGCCGTGCTGATCCCCTCCGCCTCAGCGCGAACTCCGACAATCTCGGCCAGCGTCAGAATAGTTCGCACGAGACGGAGATTCTTGTCATCCGTGTCCATGCTGCTGACGAAGGCGCGGTCGATCTTGATTGCATCGATCGGAAGACCATGCAGATAGCTGAGCGACGAGTATCCCGTTCCGAAATCATCCAGATAAACCTGAGCGCCGAGCTCACGAATCGCCTGCAGAATCGTCGTTGCCAGACGACCCTTGTCGATGATCGCCGATTCGGTGATCTCGAGCCGCAGCGAAGAAGGATCGACTCCGGTCGTCTCGATAACCTGCGACAGCTGGTCGATGAGATCGGGCTGAGAGAATTGCTTGACCGAAAGATTTACGCCGATCGTCAACGGCTCCGCGCGCGGATGCGCATTTTGCCATTCCTTGATCTGCTTGCACGCTTCCATCAGAACCCATCGGCCGATCGGAACGATCAAACCCGTCTCTTCCGCGACTGCAATAAAGTCCGCGGGGTGAACAAGCCCACGGTCGGGATGCTTCCATCTGACGAGCGCTTCGAGACCGGTGATCTGTCCCGTTCGCAGCGAGACAAGCGGCTGATAATGCAGCGTGAATTCGCCGAGCTCGACAGCGCGGCGTAGATCAGTCTCGAGCTGAAGCCGTTCGAGCGCATCGGTGTGCATCGCACGATCGAACATCTCGTATCGCGCGCGGCCCGCCGCCTTCGCACGATACATCGCCATGTCAGCGCTGCGCAGCAGCTGCTCGGGTTGATCGTGCATCATCGAGCTCGTGACGATTCCCATGCTTGCGGAGGTCGTGACTTCGGCGCCTGCGAGATTGATCGAGAACGAGAGCGCTTCCTCGATACGCTCAGCCACCCGCCCCGCATCGCTTGTCTCAGTGATGCTCTCGAGGAGAATTGCGAACTCGTCGCCAGAAAGGCGCGCGACAGTATCTTCGGGACGCAGACATGCTTCAAGTCTTCGCGCTACCGCGCGTAGCAGCTCGTCGCCGGCGAAATGTCCGAGGTTGTCGTTGACGTCCTTGAAGCGATCGAGATCGAGAAACAGCACGGCAAAGAGATCGTCGGGATGGCGGGCAGCGCGCCGCATCGCGTGACGAAGACGCTCGGTAAAGAGTGAGCGATTGGGAAGTCCGGTGAGTGCGTCGTGAAGAGTGCTGTAAAGCAGATGCTCCTGAGTCTGTCTCTTCTGCGAGAGATCGCTGCGCAGCTCCAGCTCAGTGATGAGCGACGCAGCGATGTCCATCAGGCAGTTGATCTCGGTGTGCGTCCATGCGTGCGGCGCGGTATCGATGACGCACACCGTCCCGATCACCTGACCGTCGTGCGTCATGACCGGAGCAATCGCGTAGGCGACGCCATCGGGAGTCGGTCCAGGCGCATTCAGCTGATGCGCCCCGCTGTCCTGAGTGTTGCCGACAAAGACCGGTCGACCTGTCGATACTACCTGGCGCGAATATCGGAGTGCCAGCGGAACCTTGCGCCAGACTCGCGACCTGCCGGTAAGGCCGATGCTGCTCTTCACGACGTGCCTGTCCTCATCGAGAAGCGACACGATCGACACAGGCGAGTGCAGTGAGCCCGCGGCAAGGCGGGCGATCCGGTCGAACGACTCCTCGGGGAGGGTATCGTACGGGATCGCTGGCCTGCTGGGCTGGGCATTCACGCGATCGTTGGTCACGCTCTGCCTGCCCTCAAACGCGGTTCTCGCGCCATTCCCGTCAACGGGCATGTGACGCGATCAGTCTCTGCATACAGTGCGATTTGATGAGGGATGGCGCCGGAACAATCCTGGCACAGCCGGCTATGCCAGCCGTTTCCTGAGGGCGCTAATGTAGCGTTGGGGTAGGGATTCTCCAATAAAGCAAAAGGCACGACAAACCGCGTTTGCGACAGCTCAGATCACAAAAGTCCCTTCGTCCAGCCACCATCGACCTGAATCGACGTTCCGGTTATGAAACTCGCTCTTTCGGAGGCCAGAAATGCTGCGAGCGCACCAAATTCGCGCGGTTCTCCAAGCCTGCCCGCCGGAATCTCCGACTCCCATCGGGCTGTCGCGGCTTCGCTCGTGATCCCTTCCCTCTTTGCGGCCGCCTGCGACAGCTGATCGACTCGTTCAGTGCGCGTGTAGCCGGGCAGCATGCAGTTGACCGTTATTCCATGTCTCGCGACTTCATTGGAGAGCGTCTTCGCAAATCCCGTCACTGCGGAGCGGAGGCTGTTGGACAACATCAGCCCGTCCACCGGCTGCTTGACCGCAATGGAGGTGACGTTGATGATGCGGCCCCATTTCCGCTCCTTCATTCCCGGAACGACTTCGCTCGTGAGATTGACCACGCTCATCAACGTGAGATCGACTGCTTCTCTCCACATCTCTGGTGTGAGAGTCTCGAACCTTCCGCTCGGCGGGCCGCCAGCATTCGTCACTAGGATATCGATCTTTCCGAATCGCGCGATCGCTGCACGTACGACGCTGCGCGCCTCTTCCTCGTTCGACACGTCCGCTGTCATTCCTTCGACGCGCACGCCCGTCCTTCGCGCGATCTCTTCGCAGGTCTTGTCCAGCGCTTCCTTTCCGCGAGCGCAGAGAAACAAGTCGACGCCTTCTTCCGCCAGGTCGTCCGCGATGGCGCGGCCGAGACCTTTGCTCGCGGCCGCGACGAATGCGGTTCTTCCTTTCAGTCCGAGATCCATTGTTTACCTGCGAAGATACGAGTCGGTCTTGTCGATCCAATCCTGCCGCGGCGGACTGAACACGTCGACATCGAGCGTGTCTTCGAGCGCTACGGCCATGTGCGGAAGGTTCGACGGAATGTGCAGCACTTCGCCCGCGCTCACGGTTACCTGCACGCTTTGATCCTCGCCGAGCGTAAAGAGGAGCGCGCCCTCGAGGATGTAGGTGAGCTGCTCATTTTCATGCGAATGTTTCGGGACGATGCAGCCTTTGTCGAGGTACACATGAGCGAGCATCATGCGGTCGCCGGTGATGAGGCGGCGTTGCAGCGTGTCGCTTACGCGCTCCTTCGGCATGTCATCCCAGCGGTAGTGCGTCGCAGCCTGTGATTTCGATTCCATGGTTTCTCGTCGATTGTCATTCGCATCGTAAGATGCGCTCCCCGGAATCGGAGAGCAAAAAAAAAACGAGCCCCCGAAGGCGCCCGTTTTCTTTAGCTATGGAAAGTGCGCTACTGTCCCGCGGGCAACGATGAATTCGTAACCGCGCGATAGCTGTTGAGACGTCCGGCACCAAAAGTGGTGTCGTACCCGGGAGCCCCGATGTCGTCAGCCGTTCCAATTATTCGAGAGCGCAATGCGGCGCCTCGAAGACCGGTTTTCGACGCAACGATTCCCGCGGTCCCAGTGACCTGCGGCGCCGCCATCGATGTTCCCTGAAGCCATGCGTATCCACCGCCCTTGTATGAGCTGTAGATACATCCTTCCGGCGTGGTGTTGGAGTAGCACTCACCGCCCGGCGCGGAGATATCCAGTCCCGAGCCATACTGGGAGTAAGATGCTTTCGCATCGCGCCAATCCGTCGACGCGACGGAGACTGCTCCCGGATCGCACGCGGGGCACGAAACCGTTCCAGTTCCCGAATTTCCGGCCGATGCGATCACGAGAACATTCTTCGAGTTCGCGTATGCAATCGCATCGCGCTCAGCCTGCGAGATGCTTCCGCCGCCGAGGCTCAGGTTCATCGCGACCATTCCCGGATAATCCGCGGCAGCGTAAATCGCATTCACGATCGCCGTTGTCGGACATCCCTGCGCACCGCACACTCGCTGGACATACACCTTCACGTTTATGCCTGCACCCGAAACTCCGGCGAGTCCAACCGTCCGTCCCACCATCGTTCCGGTGGTGTGAGTTCCGTGTCCATCGCCATCGGCCGGTAGTGCGTTCCTCTTCTTGCTGATCCAATCCTTGCCCGCGATAAGCTGGCCAGCGAGAAATTCCGAGTGAGAGAAGTCCACACCGGTGTCGATGCTTCCGACGACGACCGCTGAGCCACCCGCGGCGTAGTTGTTCGGGCTGTCCTCGTCTGCATCGAGAATCGATGTGTACTGCGCGGGAAGGAATCCCGTGCCGCCGGACGTGTAGCTCATCCGCAATCCACCAGGATTCGTGAACGCCCACAGCTTTGGATCGACTGTCGGCTGGCGCAGGTAGTTCGGCTCCGCATACTCGACATCCGGATCGTCGGACAGCTCTTTCGCTTTTGACCTTTCCTTTCCGGCCGAAGTGATCATGACGACAAATGCGTCCTTCTCACCTTTTTCTCCCTTCGCGACATCGTGCTTCCTGCCGACAGCGTCGGCGTCAGCGTTGCCCTTGAGCTTTACAATGATTTCGCCCTCGACCACATCATCACCGTCGGGACCGTTTGCGACTTTGGAGTACGAAAGTTCTCCAGGCTGGACGGAATTCGCGCTTGGCGAGAGGGGAGCGTCAGTACATGCGATGAGCGAAATCGCGGCAACTGCCGCGATTCCCGCTGGAACAAAACGGGGCATTCAACTACCTCCTGGTTGAGTCACCTACGCCGAGCATTTGCTGCGGTCGTATCTCGAACGCCGTTTGTCGCGCGATGCGCGCCGGCGATGAAGACGAGCTTTACACAATCCAGTCAGTGGAACCGAAGCAATATATCCGGCCCGGTAAGAAATACGTTTGTTTACTGTTAGGCAAGGGGGACGGTGGGCCGAACGAGGTGGAAGCCCGTCGCCCGCTGGTATGCGTTCGCGACGGCCAGGAGCTTCGCCTCCTCGAACAAACCACCAAGGAACGTCAGCGACACTGGTGTTCCGTCCGCTCGGAAGCCGTTGCGCAGAATCACTGCGGGATGCCCGGTGAGATTCGTTGCGACAAGCTGCGAAAGATTCGCCGCATTCGTAGGCGTGACGATCACATCCACCGTTTTCATCAAGTCATCCCACGCAACAATCGCCTTGCTGCGCAGTCGATTGGCGTTGATGTACTCGACAGCAGGAACGAAGCGCGCAGTCCTGAACGTGTTAGCCCAGTCACCCGCAGTCTGCTGGACGAGCTCTGTATCGCGATTCGACCTGGTCAGCTCGTCGAACGCCGCGGCAGCTTCGGCCGTAAGGATGAATCGCATCGCGTCGTACGGTAGATCCGGAAGCTCGACGGGAATGAGATTCACTCCCATTCCACGAAGCACTTCAAGTGCGCGGTCATCGAAGGCTTTCGATCCGTGAAGAGTTCGCTTTTCATCCTTCGGATCCATCATCGGCAGATCGAACGCCGATTTTATGTAGCCGATGCGCAGCTTCTTCGGCGACAACGTCGCATCCCAGTTGAACGCGGCGGGAATCGCGCTGTTGTCCTTTCCATCCGGACCGTGAATCGCATCGAGCACGAGAGCGCAATCTTCGACACTTCGGCAGATTGGGCCGAGCTTGTCCATGCTCCACGACAGCGCCATCGCCCCTGTTTTCGGAACGCGACCATACGTCGGTCGGAGTCCTGTCGTACCGCAGACTGTTGATGGAGAGGAGATCGAGCCGAGCGTCTCGCTTCCAATCGCGAATCCGACGAGACCGGCGGCAGTCGCTGACGCCGGGCCGGCCGACGATCCACTCGAGCCCGCGTCTACCTTCCACGGATTCCGTGTTTTTCCACCGTACCAGTTGTCGCCCTGCGCCAGCTCACCCAGCGTGAGCTTGGCGACGAGGATCGCTCCTGCTGCATCGAGTCGCTGAACGACAGTCGCATCTTCATCGATCACCTGCTCCTTGTACGGCCCGGCGCCCCACGTCGTCTTGTAGCCTTTCACGGCGAGAAGATCTTTCGCTCCCCACGGGATACCGTGCAGCGGTCCGCGATACTTGCCGCGCGCAATCTCGGCGTCGGCGGCTTGGGCCTGCGCTCGCGCTCTATCTTCCGTGAGACTGATCACGCATTTCAATACGGGATCGTACCTCTTCAACCGCTCGAGGTAGAGATTCGTGAGCTGCGTCGCGGTGACCTT